>JAERSX010000722.1 GCA_016845285.1 Deltaproteobacteria bacterium
GTCCCTGCAGGCACCGAGCGCCTCCGCCTCACCCTGTCCGCCGACCACGACGATGACCAGATCGATGGGCTCCTCGAGGCCCTCCACGACGCACCCCAGGCTGCGTCCATCAGGTAGCTGCTCACGACGCCAGCAGCGGCAGGCTCACGGTGAAGGTGCTGCCCTCCTCTCGCGCGCTCTCCACGTCGATGCGGCCACCGTGTCCGTCCACGATGGAGTGACTGATCGACAGGCCGAGCCCCGTGCCCCGGCCCGGAATCTTGGTGGTGAAGAAGGGGTCGAAGATGTGCGGCAGCACATCGGGCCCGATGCCACAGCCGTCGTCCTGCACCGACAGAAACACCGTGTCCTCATGGTTGACAACAGAGACCACGATCTCGCCACCACCGTCCATGGCGTCGGCTGCGTTCAGCAACAGCGTGACCAGGACCTGGCTCAGCTGCGTGGAGTCGCCGCACACGAACACGGCCTCGAGAGGCAGATCCACCCGGACCTTGGCACCCCGTCGACGCAGCTGGGACCGCGTGAACTCGAGCGTGCTGGTCACGACATCTCGCATGTCGAGGGTGGTCATCTCATTTTCGCTCTGACGTGCAAAGCGGAGAAGGCCACGGATGATGCGCCCGCAGCGATCCGCACCCTTGAGGATGCGCTTCAGGCCCTTGGAGACATGGGGCGCCACCTCGACATCCTTCTCACGATCCAGGCGGAGGGTCAGGCTCTCCGCGTTCGCGGTGATCAGCTGCAAGGGGTTGTTGAGCTCGTGGGCGATGCCGGACACCAGGAGCCCCAGCCCGGCCAGCTTGCCTGCCTGGATCAGGTGGTTCTGGCTGTCGGTCAGCGCCTTGTTGGCCATGACGAGCTCCCCTGCCTTGAGCTCGGCGCGGGCGCGCGCGGACTCGGCGTCGGCACGCGCCGACTCAGCCTGAGCCAACAAGCTCGCGCTGTGGCGACGACGCTCCACGATGGAGATGCGCATCACCTCTGGGAGGTTGGCGGCGAAGACGAGCAACACCATGTGGCTGGGGATGAAGAGCGTCACCCCCAGCTCCACCACGAGGCACACCGAGGAGAGTGTCACCCCCAGCAAGATGACAGGGTCTGTGAAGCGACGACGGATGCGCCCGGCCCACATGGCCCCCAACATGAGGAGCTGGCTCGAGAGCCCGAGCACGAGCACCGTCGAAAACAGGGGGCTCGGATGCACTCGATTCCCACCGGTCATCGCGAAGAGAACGGCGTTGCCATACTCGACGGGGGCGACCGTCATGGGGGGATTCGTGTCGCAGACCACCAAGAGCCCGAGGCCGGCCATGGCGAGGCCAGCCGCCGCGCAACCGAGACCCACGACCACCCAATGCACCAAGGAGCCGCCAGCCATGCGAGCGCGCAAGCTTCGGGCATACAAGACGTTGGTCAGGGCACCGACGGCGTAGAGCACCGGGGTGAAGTGCGCCGACAACGGACTGCCGTACATGAAGCTCATGCACAGCTCGACGATGCAGAAGAGGCCGGCGCACAGGGCGAACAGGGAGCGCTCGACCGCTGCACGCCGTGTCGAGGAGACCATCGACCGGGCCATCAACAGATTGTCAACGACGTAGAAGACGTAGACACAGGCGCTGCCGCTGAGCGCAGCACGCGTCAGCTCCAGTACGAGATCATGCTCAGGAGTCTGCATGCACCGCCGAATGAGCGTCCATGTCGGCTTCAGACCGAGCGTGGACGCTCGGGGTAGCCCGAACGGCAACGAACCGTTTGATGAACGCCGAATATACGCCGACCTACACGGCATCCGCATCGGCGATGGCCGACAAGGCCGACCTACGCCGCATGGCCACCGTCATCCCAGACGGGCAGGCGCCGCCGATGACGCGTGGCTGATCGAGGGCACCTGTGCGCCCGAACACCAGAACCCCCCGACACCAGAGCGGTGCCGGGGGGCTCGATGATCACCAAGGGATCGTGACGCCTCCGCTTGCTTGGCGGGTGCGGCGGCCTCGTTCCGAGCAGCGTAGGTGTCGATGAGGATCTCAGCGGTGGCGGGCCGCGAAGCCCACCTTCATGGGCTTGATGGCCAGCTCGCCCGGCAGGTTGTCGAAGATGGCGTGGGCGTCGAAGGCGGGGTTCACGGGCTGAGGCAGGGTCTCGATCTCGCCGCCGATGAGCTTGGTCCGCTCGTCGCTCATGACGATGTCGCCACCGGGGTGGTCGGTGCGATCGGTGCCGTAGACCGACCAGATCACAGGACGAGTTGTACAGGGCGACGCCGTAGCCTTCCTTGATCTTGGCGGCCTCTTCGTCGGTCACCGGCAAGGCCATGGGGATGAGCCACGCGTAGCGGGTGCCGCCACGGACGATGCAACGATGCTCGAGGACGTGGTTCCAGTCCTCGGCGTCCATGGGACCGTTCAGAGGGCTGAGGGTGCCGTCGGAGTAGCGGTAGACCGCGCTGAGGTCAGCATCGGTGACCTGTACCTTGACCAGGGCAGGACGCGATCGACGAGGTTGGTGAGTCCACCATGAACAGGAACGAGGGACAAGAGAGCCTCCAGAGCGGGAAAGGCGGGCTCTACGACCCGTCTCGACCTCGGTGGCCACGCCTGCCACCGGACCGCCACAGGCGGTGGCCTCCTGCCCGCCTGGAGAGGCGCCTCCGGGAAGCCCGCGCGATACGACATGATCAGCCGAGAGGGCACATGCACCGCATCAATCACTGGTTGCACGTCTTCAACGACCCAAAGCGCGGAAGCCTGGTGGGCCATGACCCCGCCGACCCCGCACTCTTCAGCCTGCTGGTGCACGTGGCCTGGGCCGACGGAGAGGTGGGCGAGGAGGAGTTCGACCTGCTGAGTCGTCTGTTTCCCGGACAGGATCTGGGGCTCGTCCTCGAGAACGTGGCGGCGGTCTCCGCTCAGCCACTGGAGCTGCCCGAGCTCATGAATCACTTCGCCCACGTGCCGGACGCGCTCCTGGCCCTGGCCGAGCGCATGGCTCTGCGGGATCGGCAGATCCACGATGGCGAGACCGAGCTCATCGACTTGCTCCGGCGCACCCTCGCGGGCGAGTGAGCCCGCCGTCCCGAGGAACCCATGGCTCCGCTACCTGATCCAGACACCCTGGCCGCGTGGGACCACGCCCACGTCTGGCACCCCTTCACCCAGCACGACGAGTGGGAGGCCGACGGCCCGCCCCTCATCATCGATCGAGCCGATGGTTGCCAGATCATCGACGTGGAGGGCAACCGCTACCTCGACGGTGTGGCCAGCCTGTGGACCAACGTGCACGGCCACCGCCACCCCATCATCGACCGCGCCGTGCGCGAGCAGCTCGGCCGCGTCGCCCACAGCACCATGCTGGGCCTGGCCGGCACCAAGAACATCCTGCTGGCGCGCGAGCTGGTCGCCCTGACCGAGGCCCACCTGGGCCCCGGCCTCAGCCGTGTCTTCTACAGCGACTCCGGCTCCACCTCCGTCGAGGTGGCACTCAAGCTCGCCTTCCAGAGTCAGCAGCAGCGAGGCCACACCAAGCGAACCCGCTTCGCCGCCCTCGCCGAGGCCTACCACGGCGACACCCTGGGCAGCGTGAGCGTCGGCGGCATCGACCTCTTCCACGGGATCTACCGGCCGCTCCTCTTCGACGCCGTCCGCCTCCCCTCCCCCGAGCGCGCGGAAGCCGACG
>JAERSX010000723.1 GCA_016845285.1 Deltaproteobacteria bacterium
GACCACCCGCTGCTGCGATTCCCAGGCACAGCTGCACCCCGACCACGAATCGATCGGTGCTGTGGATGGTCGCGTTGAAGAGGGGGAAGGCGTAGTAGAAGGCGAGGTGGATGGGGTTGTAGCTGCCAGGCCAGCTCCGAGCGTGATCGAGGGTCACGGTGGGGCCCATGGCCAGCGCAGCGAACAGCACGGCACCGCCGAGTGCCCAGCGCGCACCCGGAGCGCCGCGGACCGCGCCCAACACGGCGAGCCCCAGGGCGACGAAGCCTGCGTAGGCCGCGTACTGCAGGCGCTCGACTCCCGCGATGTTCACGCGCAGGCCGGCCTCTCCGGGCAGGAAGAAGTCCGCCAGGGGGACCTGGTTGGTCTCGGGCAGCGACCATGGCCCGGGGCCACTCGGGAACAGACCCAGCTGTCGCTCGTAGACGGCCTCCCCCGCCTCGACGGAGCCCCGCATGGCCAGCCAGAGGGGCAGCAACACGAGGGCCAGCAGACCGACTGAGAGCCCGAGGCGCACGAGCTTGCCGCGGTCGAGGCGCCATGGGTCACCCAGCTCGCGCCGCCAGGGCCGCGTCATCAACCAGCCTGCCCCCATCAAGGCCAGCCCCACACTCGCCGTCACCGCAAAGCTCCAGCACCCCGCCGCCTGCACCAGCAGCCAGGCGGGTGTCGCCAGGACCGGCACCCAGCTCCGGGAGCCCAGCAGCCCCAGGCCACCATGGAGCGCCAGCGGCAGGGCAAAGACGAAGGCCGTCTCCGAGACGCCGCAGCCCATGGCGAAGGCCAGGGTCCAGGCGCTCACCCCGAACACCAGGCCCGCCAGAGGCGCAGCCGCAGCCCGTCCCGGTCCGAGGATCCGGGCGGCCAGCACACCGCTCGCCCAGACCGCCAAGGCGATGTGCAGCCCGTAGAGCAGGTTGTAGACAGCCGACGGCGACAGCACGAGCCGCAAGGGAGCACTCAACAGCGCATTGGCCGTGTCGAGCGAGAAGAAGCCGCCCCCCGTCGGGAAGAAGATGAGGTTGGTCTGGGTGGGAATGCGGCCGGTCTCGAGGAGCGTGTGCCAGACCCACCACTGGCTCCACACGTGCTTCGCAGCGTCCGAGCCGTCTCCACCGATGAGCGCCCCCGGTCCACCCGCCGCCAGGCCCGGCCCCACGACCAGGACCGCCGCAGCCAGGCCCGTGGCGAGGAGGACGAGGTGGTGGCGCGCCGCCGTCATGGACGGATGCTACCCACCCGTCTCCAGCACGTGCCGATCGAGCACGAAGCAGGTGAAGCTGCCGCGCATCACCTCGCGCGCGCCCACGCGCGCCACCACCTCGACGACCCGCTTGCGCCCCTTCTCTCCAGACACCTCGGCGCTGGCCTCGACCTCTTCGCCCACCTGCACGGGCGCCAGGAAGCGTGTCTCTGCGGCGCCCAGCACCACGTTGGGGTCGTTGACGGCGAGCATGGCGGCGTAGTCGGCGAGGCCGAAGACGAAGCCACCGTGCACCAGACCGCGGGCGTCGGCGCCCATGGCCGCCGTGGTCTCCAGACGCACCACAGCGGAGCCCACGCCCAAGCGCACCGGCCCCCCGCAGAGCGTGGGGTCGATGCCCAGATGGGTGTTGGGCGACACCGAGCCCGGCTCAGTAGTCGTCGTCATCCTCGAGTTCGGCCTCCCGCAGGAGCTGCTCGCGGGACTTGCTGCCACGCACGAAGGCGCGGGAGGCGTCGGCGCCAGCCTGGATCGCCTCGCCGATCTTCACCTTCTTCTTGCCCCGCTTGCGCAGCACCAACATGCCGACGAGTGCCAGGAACAGGACGAAGAAAAACAGGCAGCAGAGACCACTGCACAACAGGGAAATGACGATGCTGATCAAGTCCACGACGGACTCCTGGGAGAGACGAGCGCAAAGCGCCCCATAGGCCACAACTCCGAGATTGGACCACCGTGTCGCCCCTCGGGCAAGAGCGGGTAGGTGGGCTACCCTTCCGCCCCTCGCTGAGCGTCCTCTGGAACAGCCGCTCACAGCCCACGGAGACCTCATGTCCGGAACCGTCGAAGCCCGCCTCGCCCAGCTCGGACTGGACGTACCCACAGCTCCCACACCGGCCGCCAACTACATCCCCTGGGTGCGCACCGGAAACCTCGTCTACATCGCAGGACAGGTGCCCATGAAGGACGGCGCCTTCCGCTGGGTGGGCAAGGTCGGTGCGGAGTGGAGCATGGACGAGGGCAAGCAGGCGGCCCGAGAGGTCGCACTCAACATCCTCAGTCAGCTCAAAGCAGCCCTCGACGGAGACCTCGACCGGGTGGTGCGCGCCGTCAAGCTCAACGGCTTCGTCAACTGCGTGCCCGACTTCGTACACCAGCCCGCCGTCATCAATGGCGCGAGCGAGCTGATGATCGAGGTCTTTGGCGATGCCGGCCGCCATGCGCGCTCTGCTGTGGGCGTGGCCAGCCTGCCCTTCGGCGTCGCGGTGGAGATCGACGGGGTGTTCGAGGTCCGGTGAGTCACGGAGGCCCTGGATCGGCGAGTGGCCCTTCCCCTATGCTCGGCCCACCGCAGAACATGGAGCGCACGGCGCATGGGTCGATTTCGACAGACCTGGATCGGTCTCGTGAGCGAGGTCTCGTGGCGCCTGCCGGGCTGGCCCGTGAAGCTGCTCACAGCCTTTGGCCAGGCCGAGCGCGGCAGCTTCTACGACATGCTCGCCGCCGCCGAGGCGACCGATCGCCCGGACCTCCGGCGAAAGTACTTCGAGCACGCCCTCGATGAGAGCCAGCACGCCATCTACTTCCGCGATCGGGTCATGGCCCTCGGCGGCATCGACCGGGCCCGGGCTGCCATGGAAGAGGCCGGCGCGCTGACGAGCCGGGGCATCGTGGGCGGAGAGTCGCTCTACGAGCGCCTGGGCGAGATCGACTTCCTGGCCTTCGTGCACGTCGCCGAGGCCGAGGCCATCGAGCAATTCAGCGTCTACTGCGACCGGGAGCTGCCCGATCCCGAGACCATCGCCATGCTCCAGAAGATCATGCCGGACGAGAAATTCCACACCGCATACCCACTGCACGAGCTGGAGCAGCGCCGCAAGCAGGGCAAAGGCAAGCAGGTCGACACGGCCCTCCGCCGCGTGAAGTGGAACCGACTCAAGGAAGGCTGGCTCCGCTTCTCCCGTGACGTCGGCCACGTGATGAGCTCGGTCTGGCTGTTCCTGCTCTACGCCATCCTCATCCCGCCGTTCTCGCTGCTCGGCAAGGTGGAGCGCGGCGGCTGGCAGGCTCCCCGACGCGACCGACGGCCGCTGGCCGTGGCGGCACGCTCCCAGGGATGAGCACCTGGATCCTGGGCATCTCCGCCCTCTACCACGATGCGGCCGCCGTTCTCCTGCGGGACGGAGTCATCGTGGCGGCCGCCCAGGAGGAACGCTTCAGCCGGGTGAAGCACGACGCATCGCTGCCCGTTCGGGCGACGAAGTGGTGCCTGGAACAGGGTGGGATCTCCATCGGAGACCTCGATCACCTCGTGTTCTACGAGAAGCCCCTGCGCAAATTCGAGCGCATCCTCGCCAACTCCGTGGCCACCTTCCCACGTTCCTGGCGGGCCTTCCCGCGGCAGATGGTCACCTGGCTGGGCAGCAAGCTCTGGGTGCGCAACCAGCTCGTCGCCACCTTCGGGATCCAGCCCCACAAGCTGCTCTTCAGCGAGCACCACCTCAGCCACGCCGCCAGCGCATTCCTGTGCTCGCCCTACGATGAGGCCACCATCCTCACCGTCGACGGGGTGGGCGAGGAAGCGACGACCGGGCTCTGGCGCGGGACGGCCGAGGCCCCCTTCATCGAGCCCCTGGCCGAGGTCCGCTTCCCCCACTCGCTGGGCATGTTCTACTCGACGATCACGGCGTTGTTGGGCTTCGCCGTGAACTCCGGCGAGTACAAGGTCATGGGCATGGCCGCGTATGGCGAGCCGCGCTTCCGGGCCGAGATGGACAAGCTCCTGCGCCTCGAAGACGGCGGCGCCTTCTCTCTCGACCTCGACTACTTCTCGTTCCACTACCACCCCACCCAGAGCTACCGCCCCCGCCTGGTCGATCTCCTCGGCGAGCCTCGGATGCCCGGCGAGCCCTTCCGGCCGACGGCCATCGCCGGAGATGCATCCGCCGAGGCCGTCGCCCGCAACCAGCGCTTCGCCGACATCGCGGCCAGCGCCCAGAGCGCCATCGAAGACGCCCTGCTGCACGTGGTCCGCGCCGCCCACGCCGAGCACGGCGGAGACACCCTGTGCATGGCCGGCGGTGTCGCCCTCAACTCGGTGGCCAACCACCGCCTGGCCAAGGACGGCCCCTACGACAAGCTCTGGATCCAGCCGGCTGCCGGCGACGCCGGCGGTGCCCTCGGCGCTGCCCTCTGGGCCTGGCACTGCGTGCTCGGCAAGCCCCGGGCCGCCACGCTGGACCGCATCGACCTCGGCCGCTCGTGGGCCCGCGACCAGACCCGTCAGATCCTGGACGACCTCGGCACCACCTACGAAGACCTCGGAGACACGAGCACGAGCACGACACGAGCCGCCGAAGACCTCGCCCGAGGCGACATCATCGGTTGGTTCGATGGTCGCTTCGAGTGGGGCCCCCGCGCGCTGGGGCACCGCAGCATCCTGGCCGACCCCCGCGGCGCCGACACCAAGGACAAGGTCAACGCCCGCATCAAGTTCCGCGAGTCATTCCGTCCCTTCGCTCCCGCCATCACCGAGGAGGCGGCCGACGACTGGTACGACATCGCACCAGCGGCCCGGGTCCCCTTGCGCTTCATGCTGGCCACGCCCACACTGAAGCCTGAGCGGGAGGGCAGCTTGCCAGCCACGACCCACCTCGACGGCACCAGCCGCGTGCAGATCGTGCGACGGTCCGATCACCCCCACTTTCACGAGCTCATCACCGCCTTCTCCGGCCACTCCGACACACCGGTCCTGCTGAACACCTCGTTCAACCTCAAGGGCGACCCCATCGTGGCCTCCCCCATCGACGCCCTGGCCACGCTGCGCCGCAGCGAGCTCGACACTCTCTACTTGGATGGCTTCCGTGTCCCAAGCCCAGACTGAGCCAACCGCGCCGACCGAGCACACGCCCACACGCACCGAGTCGATCCTCATGCGCTTCGGCACCGTGGGCGAGCTGCTGATGCTGGTGAGCGCGGGTGGACGGTGGTGGATGCTGCCGCTGGTGCTGGCGCTGGTGGTGCTGGGGTTCGGGCTCGTTGCGCTCCAGAGCGTCGAGTACATCGCACCGTTCATCTACATGGTGTTCTGAAGAGAACGTGTCTGACGGAGGGGCACCTCTTGTCCTGGCGAGCCCCGGCCCAAAGGACCCCATGAGCCACATTCGCCTGCGCGGCGCCTGCGACAACAACCTCAGGCAGGTCGACGTGGACTTCCCCCTCGGGCAATGGACCGCCGTGACCGGGCCGTCCGGCTCGGGCAAGAGCACCCTGGTGTTCGACATCTTGGTGCGGGAGGGGCAGCGCCGGTTCCTGGGCAGTCTGTCCAGCAAGGCCCGGCAGTACCTGGGCAAGCTCGGGCGAGCGGAGGTCGACCGGCTGGACCCCGTCCCTGCGGCCATCGCCATCGGCGCTGGCACCTCCCGTCCCCAAGCACGCTCCACCGTCGGCACGCTGACGGGTGCGTTGGACCTGTTGCGCCTGCTCTTTGCCCGCCAGGGCGTGTCGCCCGATGGCACGCCGCTGACCCGGAGCCACTTCTCCTTCAACCACCCCACCGGCCAGTGTCCCGCCTGCTCGGGCCTGGGCATCGAAGACCACGTAGACCCCGAGCTCATCGTCGCCGACGCCACCAAGAGCATCCGCGACGGCGCCTTGGTGCCCACGCTGGCCAATGGCTACACGGTCTACTCCCAGGTCACCCTGGACGTGATGAACGACATCTGCGAGGCCCATGGCTTCGATGTCGACACGCCCTGGCAGGACCTCACAGACGCACAGCAGCGCGTCATCTTCTTCGGCACGCACGCGCTGACGGTTCCGTTTGGAAAGCACAGCATCGCCTCGCGCATGAAGTGGGCGGGCATCACCGCCCGGCCGCGCGAGGAGGGCTTCTACAAGGGGCTGATCCCGGTCATTGCCGAGACCCTCAAGCGCAACCGCAACCCCAACATCCTGCGCTTCGTCCGCTCGGTGCCGTGCTCGCAGTGTGGGGGCAGCCGCTTGGGGCCCGTCGGACGCAGCGCACACATCGACGGGCTCACGCTGCCCGAGCTCCTGGCGCGGCCCCTGGACGACCTCCCCCATGTGGTCTCGGACAACCAGATCTTTCGGGCGATCTGGCCCAGCCTGGAGCCGCGCATCGGCCACCTGGTGGCGCTGGATCTCGGCCACCTGAGCCTGGACCGCACCTCGGCCAGCTTGTCGGATGGTGAGGCCCAGCGCGTGCGACTGGTGGCACAGGTCTCCGCCGATCTGACCGGCGTGCTCTACGCCTTTGACGAGCCGACCCTCGGGGTCCATCCGAGCGAACAGGCCGCACTCGCCATCCTGCTCCTGTCCCTGCGCGACCGCGGCAACACCATCGTGACGGTCGAGCACGACCCCGACATGGTGCGTCGGGCCGACCACTGGATCGACCTGGGACCCGCCGGAGGCGCCGGTGGTGGGCAGGTGATGTTCGCAGGAGACGTGCCGGAGAACCCGCTGGGCATCGCCCCAGAGCAGCGCACGCCCAGGCCCTGGTCGAGCGCCATCACCCTTCGCGGGGCGACGCTGCACAACCTGCAGGACGCCACGCTGACCGTGCCGCTGGGGGTGATGACGGTGCTGCGTGGACGCTCGGGTGCCGGAAAGACGTCGCTGGTCCGCGAGACCTTGTTGCCGGCACTGAGGGGCGAGCGCGGGGGACCGTTCTCCGCGCTGGAGGGCGTGCCAGATGACCTGGTGGTGCACGCCGTCGATGCCAGCCCCATCGGGCGCACACCGCGCAGCACGCCGGCCACCTGGAGCGGGCTGTTCGACCGGATCCGCAAGCGCTTTGCCAAGGCGTCGGGCCTCGGCGCCACCACGTTCTCCCACAACACCGCCAAGGGCCGCTGCCCCCACTGCGAGGGCCTGGGCGTCGAGCGCATCACGCTGCATCTGTTGCAGGACGCCACCACCACGTGTCCTGTGTGCAATGGCGGGCGCTACCGCCAGGATGCGCTCGCCACGCGAGTCTGGGGCCTGACCATCGAGGACGTGCTGCGGCTCACCGCCGAACAAGCCTGCACGGTGTTCGCCGACGAAGCCGACCTGCTGCCGACCGTCTCGGCCATGGTCCAGCTGGGGCTTGGCTACCTGACCCTGGGCCAGTCCTCGACCACCCTGTCCCGCGGCGAGGCCCAGCGCCTGAAGCTGGCCACCCTGCTGGCCCGCCCGAGCCGCGGCACCCGCCTCGTGGTCCTCGATGAACCCGACCGGGGCCTCCACCCCACCGATGTGAGCCGGCTGCTGGCTGCGCTCGAGGGCCTGACCCAAGCCGGCACGACGGTGCTCGCCATCTC
>JAERSX010000724.1 GCA_016845285.1 Deltaproteobacteria bacterium
CCTATGCTCTGGGGGTGCTGCCGCGTGCGACCACCCTCACCCTCCTCGGTCTGCTGGGCCTCGTCGGCTGTCGCGCGCCAGACAGCGGTGGTGTGCTGACCCCAGGTGGCAGCGCCCCAGGTGGGGGCGATGGCTCCAGCGGTGACAGCGGAAGTGCCGGCACCGGCACCGATGACGACTCCGGCGGCCAGGGCGACTCCGGCGGTGCCTCTGTCGATCCCCTGCCCCTGACCCTGGGCGACCCCATCACCCGCACGGGCACCGACCAGGAGGGCTTCTACGAGTACATGGACGTCGCCATCCTCGATGATGACCGTGCGCTCATGGTGGGACAGGGCGGATTCTGTGTGGTCTCCCTCGAGGATGGGGAGATCCTGGTCGAGGGCGACGCCAAGCGGGCGTATGGCGTGTCCCTGGACGGCGACACGGCCTGGCTGAGCACGCGCACCCACGGACTCTACGCCTTGGACGTGAGCGATCCGCTGGCCCCCACCGAGGTGGCCGAGCGCTTCCTGCCCGAGCCCGTCGACATGCCCCACCACGAGGCCATCGCCTATAGCGAAGACCTCGGCGAGAACGGGCTGATCGCCTTGGCCTGGCGCGACCGGGGTGTGCCGCTCTTCGACCCGGACGACGGCACCCTGGGCTGGATCGAGGCCGAGTCCGCCACGGGTGTTGCGCTGTGGGGAGACCGTCTCCTGGTGCTCGATGCCGTGTCCACCGAGTCTGGGACCCAGCCCCAGCTCGTGCTCTACAGCCTCGCCGACCTCGACGACCCCGAGGAGCTGGCGCGGGTCGATCTCGGCGGCACCGGTCGCGATGTGGTCACCGACGGCACGCGCGTGGCCGTCGCCTTGGGAGGCGAGGGCGCCGAGGTGTTCACCTTGGATGGCGACGAGCTCGAGTTCTCGGGGGCCCTCTCCATGCCTGGCTTCGCGACCCGGGTCGCCCTGGATGGCGATGACCTCTGGATCGCCGCTTGGGAGGTGGCCGCGCTGGCCTGGCTGGGCGAGGGCGGCCCGGTCATCGTGGGACACGAGACGGCTGATCAGAGCGCGATGTCGGTGGGCGCTCGCGATGGTCGGGCGCTGGTGGGTGACTGGAAGCAGACCACTGCGTTGCAGCGCGTGGCGGATGTGGGGGGCCCGGAGCTGGTCATGGCGCGCTCGGTGGCGTTCCAGGAGGGGGACACCGAGGCCCGCACCACCGAGGTCTGGAACGGCGGAGCCTTCGAGCTCTCCTTGGACTTCGAGGTCGACGAGGGAGGGTTCGCGGTGTCTCAGGAGTCGCTGTCCTTGGCTCCCGGCGAGCGAGCGCTCCTGGTCGTCGAGCCCCCCGAGACCGGGGCGGTCGATGGTGAGCTCGCCTGGACCAGCGACGACCCCGACGAGCCGACCGGCCACCTGAAGTTCACGACCAGCACCCAGGGCGTGGGGTCGACCCACAGCGACTTCTCGCTTCCCGTCTTCACCTGGCCCGACACCCAGCTCGACACGGTGGAGCTCTCAGACTTCGCCGGAAAGGTGGTCTTTCTCGCGTACTGGGCGGACTTCTGACCGGTCTGTGCTCTGGAGGTTCCAGAGCTCCAGGACACCATCGCCGCCCGCTACGCCGACACCGAGCTTGAGATCCTGCTCGTGAACCCACGGGATGCCATGGAGACGGCCTACGACTGGCTCGGCGCCTCGTCCATCAGCCTGCCCTGCGCCCTCGACACCGACGAGACCATCTACCGAAGCTACGGTGATGGCGACAACTTCGCGCCCTTCCCCCTCCACGTCGTGCTCGATGGCGACGGGGTCATCACCTACCTGGCCTGGCAGTACGACCACGACGCCCTGACCACGGCGCTCGATGCAGCGCTCGGCCTCGAGTGATCAGTCGCTGCGCTCCAGCCCCTGGGAGCAGCGGTACTGAGTCGGACTCAGCGCCCGGCCACCTCGTTCCAGCGGGCGGCGTCGAGGTCATGCAGCTGGTCCAGGCGAGCGTCCGCCAGGTGCCAGCGTGGGTCGCTCTGGACGTCGGAGGCGGGCACGACGACACAGCGCATGCGCGCTGCCTTCGCTGCCACCAGGCCGTTTAGCGAGTCCTCGATGGCCACACAGCGCGTGGGCGAACGCTCGAGGCGCTGGGCCGCGAGCAGGTACACGGCGGGATGCGGCTTGCCCAGGGGCACCTCCTCGGCCGAGGCCTGCACCGCGAGCACCTCTTCGAGCCCGAGGCGGCGGAGGGCTGCGTCGATGACCCGCATGGGCGACGAGCTGGCCAGAGCCATGGGCAGGTCCCACGACGCCAGGCGATGGACGGCGTCGACCGCTCCAGGCAGCGCCTCACCCTCCGTGTGGATGAGGGAGATCAGCGCGTCGTAGACGGCATCTGCGGTCCGCTGGACCGGTAGGTCGACGTCGGGGAAGCGCTCCTGCCAGTAGCGGACCACGGCGTCCATGCGGAGTCCGGTGGTCTGGTGGCACATTTCCTCGGTCAGCGGGACACCGAGCGCCCCGAAGACCGCCACCTCTGCCCGGCGCCACAGGGGCTCCGAGTCGATGAGCAACCCGTCCATGTCCCAGATCACCGCGGTCATGGATGGTGCTTGCCCCACAGGCGCTTCAGGCGGGCGTCCCGGCCGCAGCCCAGGCGGTACATGCCGTAGTGGGTTGGATCCTTCAGGTAGAAGTCCTGGTGGTAGTCCTCGGCCACCCAGAAGGTGCCGGCGGGCTTGATCTCGGTGAACACCTCGGCGCTGAGCTCGGCGGCGACCTCGACCTTGCCCGACTCGGCCAGGGCGCGCTCCGCAGGGTCGTTGGTGTAGATGCCCGAGCGGTACTGGGTGCCCTTGTCACAGAACTGCCCGTTCTCCTGGGTGGGGTCGATGTTGTGCCAGAAGACCTGGAGCAGGCTGCTGTAGCTCACGGCTTCGGGGTCGTAGATGACGCGCAATGCCTCGGTGTGGCCTGTCGTGCCGTTGGCCACGTCGTAGTAGGCGGGGTTGTCGACCTGGCCATCGATGTAGCCCGAGGTGGTGGAGAGCACGCCCGGCACCATGTCGAAGGGCTTCTCCATGCACCAGAAGCACCCGCCGGCAAAGATGGCCTCGGCCTGGCCTTCCTCGATGGGTTCGGCGGGGGGGCTCGGCCGGGAGCGAGGAGACTCGGAGAGGGTCACCACGCCGGGGCCCGAGTCGGCGTCGGGATCCTTGGCGCAGCCGGCGGAGATCAACAGAGAGAGGGCGAGGAGCGCGGGCAGCATCATGACTCCGGGAGCGGCGAGGGGAGGGGGCCGTCGAACAGGGCTATGCCCGCCCTGTCATACGGTTACCGCGCCGGGTCGGATCTCCCGTCAGCGAATGTCTCGGCGCCGCTTCAGTTGCCGGGCAGCGCCAGCTGCAGCTCGTGGTTGCTGCTCGCCGTTCCTGTCTCGATGGTGCCGTTGTCGTCGGTGCCGCCGCTGGAGACGTACTCGCCGGACTCGTTGAGGCTGCCGTCTGCGTCGATGTCGGCGTAGGCCCAGAGGTACAGGGTGGTCTCGGCGGGCACACCCAGCGTGAAGGACTTCTCGGTCTCGCCGGTGAGCTCGGCCCAGGTCCAGCTGCTGTAGTCGTATGCGTCTGCCACCATCTCGGACTGCGAGAGCTCGGCGCTCGGGCGGTACTTCAGCGCGGCCACGTGCATCTCGGTGCCGGGCTCGAAGTCGTCGAAGACGCCGCCGTACACGCTGATGGTGCCCGTCAGGTAGACGAACGGGATGAGCGAGACGCCCTGATCGGTCTGGCTTCCGTCGCCCAGGGGCACCTGGATCTCGAGACCCGACACGTCGGAGGAGTTGTCGACCTCGAGGGGGTTGCCGTTGGTGTCTGGCGAGCTGACGTAGGCACCCCAGTCGTCGGCGGGGTCGATGAGGTTGTTGCCGTTGAGGTCGTAGGCGCCGAGCAGGTTGTACTCACCGGACGCGCAGACATCGAGTTCCCACTCGCCCTCGGCACCGTCGGGCATGCCCGACATGTTGGTGACGTTGTCGATGGAGTAGGGGCCCTGGCCGTCGGTGTCGTAGACCATGGCCACGGTCATGCTGAGGCCATCCCAGTTGCTGCCCAGGGT
>JAERSX010000725.1 GCA_016845285.1 Deltaproteobacteria bacterium
GCGCCGATCTGAGCGCCCACGACAGCGTGGCCCGCTTCACCGAGCTCGGGGTGGACGTGTTCCTGGGTCGCGGACGCCTCGCCGCCGCCGATCGGGTCGTGGTCGAAGGTGAGGCTGGCGAGGTGGTCCTGACAGGCAAGCACGTGGTCATCGCCACGGGCTGCCGACCGGTGCAGCCATCCATTCCCGGCCTGGCCGACGCCGCGCCCCTGACCAACGAGGAGATCTTCTCGCTCACGTCTCTGCCACAGCGCCTCGGTGTCATCGGGGGTGGGGTCATCGGCTGCGAGCTGGCCCAGGCCTTTGCGCGCCTCGGAAGCACCGTGACCCTGTTCGAGCGGTCGTCCCGGCTGCTGCCCCACGAGCCGGCCGCGGCAGCGGCGGTGGTCCAGACGGCGCTCGTCCATGACGGGGTGCAGCTGCAGCTGAGCGCGGCCATCGAGCGTGTGGAGCCCGGACGGATCCACGTCGCCCGGGGTGCCGTGGATGTGGACGCGATCCTCGTGGCCGCAGGGCGGACGCCCAACCTCGACGGACTCGGCCTGGAAGGCTGCGGTGTGGCCACGACCGACGCCGGTGTCACGGTCGACGATCAGCTCCGCACCAACGTGCGGGGAGTCTGGGCATGCGGTGACGTCGCCAGCCGGACCAAGTTCACCCACGCCGCCGACTTCAGCGCCCGCATCGTGCTCCAGAACGCTCTGTTCCCCGGCCAAAAGTCCATGAGCGCGCTGACCATTCCCTGGTGCACCTACACCGACCCGGAGCTGGGGCGCGTGGGGCTGTCCCAAGACCAAGCGGCGGTTCAGGGAGTGGCTGTCGACGTCTACCGCAAGGCCTACGCCGACCTCGATCGCGCCGTGCTCGACGGGCGGACCGAGGGCTTCGCCGAGGTGCTCTGCCGCAAGGGCAGCGACACGATCCTGGGCGCCACCGTCGTCGGGGCCCACGCCGGAGAGCTGGTGGGCGAGCTCAGCCTGGCCATGACCCACGGGCTCGGACTCGGAGCGCTGGCGCGCACCATCCATCCCTACCCCACCTACGGCGATCTGCTCCGCCAGCTCGGCGCCCTCTACGATCGAAGCCGCCTCACTCCCTTCGCCGCCCGCGCCCTCGGCACCTGGCTGTCCTGGACCCGATGACCACCCGTGTGCAGCTGCTCACCCACCGCGAGCGCCTGCAGGTCCTCGCGGTGGGGCCCGTGCCACTGCCATGAGGACGCTGACGTGGGGCCTCATCGCCGCCCTGGCTGCGGCGTTGGTGGTGGGTCGAGCGACCCTGCCGCCCTACGACGACGCCCTGTTCTTCAGCCGCTTCGCCCACAACGCCCTGGCACACGGCGCGTTCTCGTGGAACCCGGGCGAGCCGGCCCTGCACGGCAACACCTCTCAGCTCCACCAGCTCCTGCTCCTGGGGCTGCACGCGCTGGTCCCTGAACACGGGCTCCAGGCGGCTCGGTGGTTGGGCGCGGCGGTGCTGGGCGCTGGAGCCTGGCTGCTGGCGAGGCGCTTCGGTGACGGGCCCGTCGCCTTCGCCCTGGCCGGCTGGATCGCCCTGGCCACCGTCGTCTCCGGCATGGAGACCGCGATGACCCTCGGCCTGGGCGCGGGCTTCCTGGTGGCCTGCTGGCGACCCACCCCCCCCTCGCTGGGGGTCGTGGCCGCAGGCGTTGCGCTTCTCTACCTGGCCCGTCCCGACACCGGCCTGCTCACCGTCGGCACCCTGCTGGTGGCCCCCTGGCCGTGGCGAGAGCGCCTCGTTCGGCTCGGGCTCGTCGCGGTGGCGCTGGGGCTCGTCCTGGCCGTGCTCCAGCTCGGCTATGGCCGAGCGCTCCCTCTCTCGTTCGCGGTCAAGGCCGGCGGCGCCGTGGCCGAGCCCGTCTTCCTGGCCAAGAGCCACGCTGCCAAGCTGCGCCATCTCGGCCTCTTCGTGCTCTGTACGGTGCCGCTGCTGGCCTGGGCGCGACCCGGACAGCGGGCGCGCCTCCTGCTCCCAGCGGGCGCCTTCGTGGCCTTCCAGGCCGGCATCACCCTCGATGTCATGGGGCTCCACGGCCGCTTCTTCGCGCCGTGCCTGCCCTGGCTCGCGGTGGCTGCCACCGCGCCACCCAACAGAGTCCTGGGCGGCACCTTGCTGGTGCTGCTCGGCCTCTTCGCGTCCCTCGGACCCGGCTGGGGCTGGCTGCCTGGGCCGTCGGGCTGGGCCATCGGCCAGCTGCCCACCCTCGCGCTCTGGGCCACGGTCCTCGGCGGTGGAGCACTGCTCCTGGCTCCCGCAGGCTGGCGATCCCTGGCCGTGCTGGCCACAGCCCTGGGAGCCCAGCTGGTGGCCCCAGGCGAGACCGCGGCGGTGGTCTCCGACCAGGCCCACGTGCGAGGGCTGACAGCGCAGACGAAGAGCTGGCGCCGTGTTCACGATCTACGGGACTGCCTGGGGAACGATGCGCACCTCGTGCACAGCGAGGTGGGCGTGCCCGGGTTGGTCTTCCCCGAGGGCCGCATCACCGACCTGGGCGGCCTCATGAACGCCGCGGTCGCCGACGGCAGCTTCGTGTGGGAGCGCTTCTGCGCAGCGGAGCGGCCCGCCATCGTCTACCTGCCCCATCCCAACTACCGCGTCCTACGCGAGGAGCTCGAGACCAGCGCATGCCTCGAGGACTACACACTCGTGGACAGCTCGGGCAGCTCGCCCGTCTACATCCGCACCGACCTCGCCGCCGTGTGCGAGGTGCCCTAGCGTCCACACCTCCGCAGACAGGCAGGGCCGAGAGCTGACGGCCCTCAGCCTCCTCAGCCGGTGGCGCTGCTCCGGACTCGGTCTGGGTCGGGTGCGAGCGCCACGCGGTCACGTCCCGCGGCCTTGGCGGCGTAGAGCGCTGCGTCAGCCTCCTCGAGCAACCGAGCGGCCGTCGGGGCGCACACACTGGGCCCGGTGGCCAGACCCACGCTGACCGTGACCGAGAGACGAACACCGTCGACATTCACCCCGAGCGCGCGCACGCTCTGCCGCAGCCGCTCCGCGACACACACCGCACCCGTGCGTGGCGTCGCAGGCAACAGCACCACGAACTCCTCACCGCCGTAGCGGGCCGCGAGATCTGGTTGACGCAGCGAGCCGCTCAGCACCTCGGCCACACCCTGCAGCACCAGGTCGCCCGCGGCGTGGCCGTGGCGATCGTTGAAGTCCTTGAAGTGGTCGATGTCGATGAAGAGCACGCTCAGTCGCTTGTCGTCGACCATGACCCGGTCGAAGTCCCGGGCCAGGCGCTCGTCGAAGTAGCGGCGGTTGGCGATGCCGGTCAGAGGATCGGCCACCGCAGCCTCGAAGAGCCCGACAAGGAGGCGTTCTCCGGCGCTGTCTTCGACGTGGAGACGGAGGAGCACATCGCCGATCTGGAGCACGTCCCCCGCATCCACCAACACGGCACGGTCGTCGATCGTGATGCCGTTGAGGAAGGTGCCGTTCTTGCTGTCGAGATCGAGCACGTGGGTGCGACCGTCGGGGCTGACGCGGATCTGCGCATGTCCCCGAGAGATGCCGTCACCGACGATCTGAAGGTCGGCGTCGTCGCCCCGGCCGATGGTCGTCCAGCCGGTCTCCAGAGGAAAGGGGCGTCCGGCGTCCGGTCCAGTGAGCATCACGAGCATGCAGCGAACATCTGACGGACACGACGGCGCCACCGGTGTCTTCCGGATCAAGCGAGTCTGTGTGTCGTCCGACATCCAGCCACCCCGGTGTGGTGAGAAAGCACCACCCCCATCCCATCGGCAGAGAACACCGGCAGGTTGAGCCCAACCTGCAGCTCGCCATCAGAAGGTCGAGAACACACCAGGAAAGTCGAGGTCGAGAGCCAAGATGAGCACCGGATCGACCTCGGAGAGCAGGTACATCACCCGCAGACCGATGCCACCGTGGCCAAGTCGGCCACCCACCGTGCCGAAGACACCCGGCTCCAGCTGCAGCACCCGCCAGGTACCCGTGGTGTCGTCGAATTCGGTGGTCAGACCCGTCGTGGTGATCACCCCGCCCAGTGCATCCAGGGTGGTGCTCGCCCGACCCCGATCGAGACGAAGCCGCAGGCCACCCAGGGCACTGAGCGTGGGGTACCAGACCCGCCCGCGCTCCAAGGCATGCTGCCGAGCCGTCCCTGCCGACAGCAAGCCCACCTGGAGCAGCAGGCGATCACGAATGAGCAGGCCGCCGAAGAGCTCACCTGCTGGGGCAGATTCGATGTCGGCCGCCTGCCAGAAGCCCAGGCCCAGGTACCACTGTCCGCCCACGATGAGCGGCTTCTTGGGCTCGTCGACCAGCTCCTGGAGCATCTCGGCGGAGGCGAGGAAGGCGATGTTGTCGCCGCCCAGCTTCCGCGAGGCGATGCCGATGATCCGTCCGTCCACGTCGACCACGGGCCCGCCGGAATTGCCAGGATTCAGGGCAGCATCGGTCTGCACCACCCGTGGCCCGACGGCACTCACGATGCCCTCGGTCACACTCCAGAGCAGCACCCCCTCCATGGCCCGGGTGCGGTCCGCGGCGGGCGCGTAGGGGTGTCCGATGCCGTAGACGCGCTCGCCCCGGCGGACGGGGAGGTCGCGGATGGCGAGCGGCCGAACCTTGCCGGCCAGGCCCGGGACCTTCACCAAGGCCAGATCCTCCTTCGCTCGGGCGGCGATGGTCTTGCCCACGAAGCGATCGTCCTCTCCCGAGCGTAGGCGCACCAGGGGACGCAAGCCGTTGGCCAC
>JAERSX010000726.1 GCA_016845285.1 Deltaproteobacteria bacterium
GGCCTGGGGGGCACCGCTGCCTGCTGTGGGGAGCGGTCACGACACTCGAGGAGGTCGTGTCGCGATTCACTCCAGTGCAACTGGAGACACGATGTCCACGCTGGTCCCGAGCATCCTGGGTGGGTGTCTCTGGGGCGAAGAGGGTCCTCACTGGTCCTGTGACCGCCCAGGGCAGCCCGCCGTTGGTGGTCTGCCACGTGTTGAGCGAGAGGCGGGAGAGGCCGAGGTAGACAAAATCACTTCTCGGTGAGCGTGGCGCCGATGGGAGCAGCGCCGCCTCAGGCTCCGCGGGCACAGACCGCTGCAGCAGGCTGAAAGCCCTTGGTTGGAGTTCGTCATGCGACCGACCATCTCGAAAGAGCTCTCGGATCTACGATCGGCCACGACGTCTCTGTGGGACTGGGTGCGCAGGTCCACGACGTGGTGGTGGTTCCGGACTGCGCCCGCATACACGCCCGTGCTCGGGTCACCGCGGAGGGCATTCAAGCGCAGAGTGGAGCGGGCGGTCACTCGTTGCCGGTATCCCCGTCGGGGTCGCCGTACAGTTCCTCCAGTTCGTCGAGCAACTCCTCAATGGCCTCCAGGTCAGACAGGGCCGCTTCGTCGGGTGGCGCGTCGTAGCCGGTCGACTCCTCGTACTCTTCCACCAGTTCTTCCGACTCGGTGAAGACCTCTTCGCCGGCCCAATCGCAGTGTCCGCCATACCACAGGTCTACGACGGTGGCTTCTACGACAGAGTTGACGTCCTCATAATGGGTGACGCCATACCACGAGGCCAGTGTATCCACAGCCGACTGCGGCGGGTTTGGCAGGGCCACGGTTGCAGCTTGCAGCCAACAGTTGACGGACAAGTCCTGCTGCGGCTCGTAGAAGCAGAAGCGCCGGAAGCTGGCGTCATCGTGATCGGTCTCGACGATGTTCAGGGCGTGGCCCTGCGGCCCGGTCATCTCGTCGATCCAGCTGGGAGGGTCAGCGGGGGCTTCCATCTGGGACCAACACAGCAACTCGTCGCCGCCAGCGCCGTCCACGTAACAGTAGCGCTCGTGGACCCAGTCGGTCCTCGGTCGTGACTCGATGAGCAGGGTCCGACCGTATTCGTACAGGTGAATGCCCACCTGCCAAGCGTCGATTCCCTGCTTGAAGAGCTCCCAATGGCAGCAGTAGGCGTAATCGTCACAGTCGAAGCCGGCGCTGTATTCCATCTTACCGAACGTGGTGACCACCCCAATATCGGCATCGTAAGCCAACGCGGCACCGCCGAGAGGCAGGGCCACGAGGGACAGGACTGAACACAAGCGCTTCACGATGAACTCCGGGCTTAGCCACTGCGCCACGAATCGGACGCACTGTGGATACGTGACCGATGAGAGAACGGATCGACCAGCACGCCGAATTTGTCTCCACCGACCGTCGTAGAGGCCCCGGGACACCGCTGGGACACCCTGAGACGGGCCGGCCCCAACGCTGAGGCTACCTGTTCAGTGCAGGGAGGACACGGGCTGACGAATGGCCCGCAAGCACCCTGCCCAGAGGACACACCCATGCGCCTGCGCCATCTCGCCACTTCCGCTCTCTCCCTCTTCGCACTCGCGAGCTCCGCCACAGCGGGCTCCAGCGACACCACCTCCGTGCTCTCGGTGGAGCTCGCCGGAGACTACAAAGAGGTCACCGACGTGCTGGTGACCTTTCACGACGCCAAGGGCACGGTCATCGGCAAGTGTGCTGCCGAGGAGGCCACGATCGAGGCGGGCTCCAAGGGCGCTGCGGACAGCATGACGATGCCCTGTGTACCCTACGACCCCTTCCTCATCGACACCGAGTTCATCCTCATGGACTTCGAAGAGGGCGTCGAGGCCTTCCTCGTAGACAGCGTCGACAAGACGAGCATCCGCGGAGGCGCTGGACTGTACCTGGAGCTCGACAACGTGACCGTCACCCACTTCGAGGACCTCTGGCCCAAGGCCGGCTACGACCTGGACGAGCTCGGGGACATCGACTGGGGCGGCCTGAGCAAGGGTGGCAGCGGCTTCTTCTCGATCAAGAAGTCCAAGACCTGACCGCGCGGCCGCCTCCCCTACATCGCGAGGGGTCCCATCGTCGACCAGGAGACCTTCCCAGCCCTGTTGCGCCCGGAGCAGGCGCGACGCCGGGGCTCACAGCGAAGAGCCTGTAGGTTGGCGCAACTCACGAGGGTTGGCCTCAGCACACTCGGCAGGCGCCGCCCGTTCTTGTCCTGTGGCTACACCGGGTAGAGCCCTCCATCGGTCGTACATCACGCGGATTCGGCTTTCTCGGCTGCCGACGCCACCCACGCCGAAAGCTCCGTCCATCCCATCGTCTACACCGCGTATATTGCTGGGGTCGTCGCCCACCCGGATGCATAGATGTACAGGTTTTCGAGCAGCGCTCTCGTCCTCTTGCTCTCACTCACTGCAGCCTGCCGAGGAGCTGGTCCCGCTGGGCCCGCGGGTGCAGACGGGGAACCGGGTGAGCCCGGCCAAACAGGTCTCCAAGGGGAGCCTGGAGTGGATGCCATCGGAGGAGAGATCGTCCACGAGCTGTTCACCTCCCATCAGGCGACTCGCCACGTCCAGTACGACATCACCACGGGCGAGCTCTTCCTCGTGGGTGAAATGGCCCATGGACTCGACTACTTCGACAACGATTCAGACGATGAGAGCGACGACTTCTGGTATTGCAGCTTCGGTTCCAACGATGGCTCCCCCCTGCTCACCTTTCTGCTGCGGGAAGCGACCAACGAATACGCAGATGACCCGTCTTGGTACCCCACCAACTTGGCCGGCGAATACATCAACCCCAACCAGGTCGCGCTGATCCCCCTGTCTCCAACCTCCGTGCAACGGAGCTTTGTGAACGACGGTGGCACCACCTTTCCCGACGACTACGTCGAGATCCCAAACACAGACCTCGAGATCTTCCTCTACCAGCGCGTCGACGGCTACAATTACCTGGCCGTCATGGCTGACGCGGTGGATGCCCAGCTCACCGGCACCCAGGGCGACGGGGATGGCACAGACAGTCGCGACAATGGCGTGCGCATCGACGTCGCCTTTCGGGCGACGATCCCACTACCCATCGAGAAATTCGACTTCTTGAGCACCTTGGACGACACCACCCTGCCATACGAGACCCTCCACCCCAGCGACCTCTGAAGGATCGGCAGAGCCGGAGTGGCAGCGCCCTGTGGACCGGCTCGTCGAGGTGACGCTGCCCAGCAGCGATTCGGTCGCCTACACCTACGTCTCCTGGGGTGCCGCCGACTCCGCCACGGACATGCTCCACGGCTTCTGGGAGCTTCCGGACGAGACCAAGCTCGGCAACATGGCCGAGGCCTGCTGGGACTGCTGGGGCACCAAGGGCCACACCCTGGGCAAGTGCTCGACCTCCGGGAGCACCCTGGGGAGCATCCTCGTGGCCTTCGGCGTGACGACCAAGGTCAAGGGGCAGAAGCGGGTCTACATCCCCGACATGACCCTCAGGTGCAAGTGATGGCAGAGGTAAGGTCCCGTGCCTGAGGCGGTGTGTGGCGAGGCTCCATGCTGCTCCTGGTCGCTCTCGCCAGCGACCCCGATCCCACCACCGACGACACCGCATCTTCTCAGCGTGGGCTCGGCTGCTCCAGCGCACCGGACCCGCCCGAATTCGGGGGTTCGTGGCCGAGATTTACTTGGTCGAAACCGCTGACTCCGCCTATCCGCCGTGGACTTCAAGGAGGTCCCGGCTCCTCCTGGAGTTGTTGCGAATGAATGTCGGTGATCGGGAGGGTCGCCGTTCGGGGAACCCACCCCTCTCCCTCTCGACCCATCACCGTGTATTGATGAACGACATGAAGCCGACAGTCCTCACTGCGTGTTTCATGCACGCGCTCCCAATCCGGTCGCGTCTCGAGCCAGGACCAGGTCACGCCATCGACTGTGACAGCCCACTGATCGAGCACATACACGGCGATACGTGCGCCTGGTCCGAGAACGAGGATCTGTGCGCGCTCGAAGGGACTGTTGTCTGCGCTGTAGAAGAACCTGGAGAACGTCTCGGACTGCTCCCACGAGAGGCCGGCATCGTTGCTGATGTAGAGGATGGGAGACATCCCCTCGATCGTCCAGTGTCGGATCATCACTGCACGGTCGCGATGGGTTCGCAACCTGGAGAACTCCCCCTCCAGTACACCCGCAGACTGCCACGTTCGCCCACTGTCACCGCTGACAGATACCGCGGAGGTATTGGCGTACATCCCGTCATAGAGTGGTGCATCAATCAGGCATCTACCCTTCCCCAGATCGTGCATCGTCAGCGTCGCGATGACCCCCTCCGGAGGAAGCGCGTGTTGCGCCCGTGCGTGGAGTGCTGGGTCGGAGACCGGAGCAGCCGCGAAGGCCAGTGTCGTGAGAAGCAGTGCAGTAGACACCGAGCCATGATCGGACTCAGGTGAATGAGCGTCAACTTCAACAGCTGCAGGCGATCTCGAGGCGAGCACTCTGCAGAACGCTGCCACGCGCTCGGTCTACAACCAGCTCGTCGAGGCCCGCGGCGCGTTCAAGCAGTGGAAGGTCGAAGGCGCGCAAGCGATGGATCCGATCGAGCACGCGATCGACGTCTTTGGCGACGGGTTGCTCTGGGCGGTGCACATGCCCGGGCACAACGACGACAACGCAGACAGCCTCCACCAGCTGACCAAGCTCGAGGCTGCATTCCCCGGCCTGGAGGGCTTCGTCGGCCACGAACTGTGGCCCGAACACGAGCGCTCGGCTGCTCCAGCGCAGCGGACCCGCCAACACTCGGGGCATCGTGGCCGTGATGGACACGGTCGAAAGAGCCAATGCCGCTATCCGTCCCCGACCCGACCCGGAAGTGCACTCCGAGGAGACCAGCATGAAGATCGCGCGACTGCACCCCCATGAAGGCCCACGATTTCGAACCATCCGCCTGAGGGCTCTGCGCGACGCCCCCGACGCATTTGGAAGCACCTACACCGAGACCGCCGCCCGGCCTCCCGAGGTCTGGACGGCTCAGCTCGAAGCACTGGCGACCTTCGTGGCGGTCGATCCCCCCCATGACGTCGGGTTGGTCCGGGCATCGCTCGACCCAGATGACCCACAGACCGCCTGGCTGTACTCGATGTGGGTGCAGCCCTCGGCGCGGGGTCGAGGTGTGGGCCAGGCGCTGATCGAGACGGTGATCGACTGGGCCGGTGGCACCAACGCCACCTGCCTGAAGCTGGAAGTGGTGGTTGAGAGCGATTCGGCAAACCGCCTCTATGCCCGCCTGGGCTTCCGGCCCACGGGCAGGGAGCAGCCGCTTCCCCCTCCGAGAGAGCACCTGCGAGAGCACGAGCTACAGCTGCGCCTCCGCTGATGGGATCGGCCGCATCCTCGTCGGCCTCTCGGTGGGTGCCAGAGCGCCCCCTCCACCGCGCTCACCGGTCGAACCTCCATCCGGGACCCGCCTGCCTGGCGTCGTGGAGCGGACTTCACGCTCAGAAGAGCTGAACAGAGCCGCACACGTCGCCCTGGCAGCTCGAAGGTGTCGGCTAGCACCGCGCCGGTCCACTACCGATGGCGGAAGGGAGGGGCTTCAGGGGCCGCCAAAGACGATGTAGGCCTTTCCTGCCTCCGGATGGGTGTCCGTGTGCATCTGGCTTCCTACGACGAAGTCATCGAATCCGTCGCCATTGAGGTCCCCCGCGCCCGCCAGTCCTTCGCCGAGCCAGTCACCCTCCGCCTCACCGGTCAGGGTCCAATCGGCATCACCGAGGCTCAGAGAGGTGCTGGAGCCCAGGCTACTGGCGAAGAAGACGTAGGCCTTGCCCGCCTGGGTCGCGCTGTCGGAGTTGGCCATCGAGGTGAAGAGCAGATCGCCCAGGCCGTCGCCGTCGAGATCTCCGGCTGCAGCGACCTTCTTGAAGCCCTCTCCCGCCCCCTCGCCGGTGAAGGTGTAGGCGGCATCGGCCAGGTCCACTTCCTGGTCCGAGCCAAGGATGGAGCTCAGCATGAGGTAGGCCTTTCCTGCGAAGTCTCCGGCCTCGGAGTTGCCGAGCGAGAGCACGAGGACATCATCCAGGCCGTCTCCGTCGACGTCACCGACCCCAGCGACACTCCACCCGAAGTACTCTTCTGCGCCAGCACCCCGGATGATGTAGTCGGCGTCCGCGAGGTCGAAGGACTGACCCGCCTCGATGCTCGAGCCGAGGACGATGTAGGCCGCGCCAGCCTCGCTATCTGTGCCGTCGTTCCAGGGGCCGCCCAGGAGGAGGTCCGAGAGTCCGTCGCCATCCACATCGCCGGCACTCGCCATGGCCGATCCCACTGCGTCGTCCGAACTCTCCCCCTGGAAGATGACGTCGGCGAGAGACAGGTCGATGGTGGTGTCCGGGCCCAGGTTGCCACCCAGGATGAGGTAGCTCCTGCTCTGTTGGCTGGTACCGATCAGGAAGTCGTCGAATCCGTCCCCGTCGACATCACCGGCCTTCGTGGGCGCGCCCGCGTAGTCGACAGTTTCCTCCCCGAGGAACTGGTAGTCCGCTGTCTCGAGGTCGAAGGACGAAGACGAGCCCAGGGTCTGCG
Source organism: Deltaproteobacteria bacterium (assembly GCA_016845285.1). GTDB lineage: Bacteria > Myxococcota_A > UBA796 > UBA796 > UBA2385 > BH17. The sequence continues at coordinate 6,582 of JAERSX010000726.1, forward strand.
CGAGTACCAGGTACACCTTTCCAGACGCGTAGCCCCCGGCGTCGTCGTCGACGGGAGCCGAGATGAGCAGGTCATCGAGGCCATCGTTGTCGACATCCCCCGCACCCGCCACGGAGGACCCGAGGAATTGGTAGTCGTCGACGGAGGGGAAGCTGGTGTCCGCCGCCGCGAGGGTGGTCGGCGGAGTCGAGGACGTCAGCGAGCTCCCCAGGACCAGGTAGGCCTCACCGCCGTAGGTGTGGGTGTCCCTGTTGTGGTGAGCGCCCACCATCAAGTCGTCCAAACCATCCCCGTCCACGTCTCCCGCGATCGCGAGGGCCGCGGCCGAGCGGTCCCTGGGGTGCTCACCCTCCAACGTGATG
>JAERSX010000727.1 GCA_016845285.1 Deltaproteobacteria bacterium
CTCGGGGACCTCGGGGACCTCGGGGACCTCGGAGCTGTGGACCGGCAGGTCCACCTGAGTGACATCTTGGAGCGGCTCTCCGGTCAGGACCACCAGCGCGGCCAGCGCGACCCCCACACCGCCGAGCAGTGCCAGCCCCGCCAGCACCAGCCACACCCGTGGGGTCTCCTCGGGCAGGGCGGTTGCCGGAGGCGCAACCTCCACCCCTGGATCCGTAGGTGCATCCTCGCCGGGGATGACCACGAGGCAGTGCGGGCAGCTGCCGCCTTCGCAAGAGAGCGACTCGCTGATGGCTGCGCGACAGAATGGACAGGTCGACAAAACCTCTCCTGGAGGCACGAGCAAGACGGCTACTCCAGGTCCTGTACGCGAGCAAGCCCACCACCACCCGAGCACCCCTGAACCGCGTTGACAAGGGGGTTGTTGCTCCATAGACGCGAGACCCCAAGCGAGGCTTCAATGTCCAGTACCCGCGACTTCGTCGCTTCCACCGTGGCCGACAGCATGCTCCCTTACATCCGGCGACCCGTCGAGGACATCATCTACGAGACGCTCGACACGCGGCAGGTGCCCAACCGCACCGACTTCCGCGAGCTCCGAGACCTGGTGAACAGCCTCCGGGGTCAGCTCTCGGGCGCCACGGGCGGCGTCCGCAAGCTCGCCGAACAGCTCGACGAGCTGAGCGAGCGAATGGACGAGGGTTCGGCAGCTGCCGACACCAGCGCCGTCGACCAGGTCAAGGACGACGTCGCCGCTCTCGCGGGCCAGCTCGAGCGGGCCAGCAAGGTGGCCGTGCAGCTCTCCGCGATCGAGACCCGTCTCGGCGCCCTGGAGACGTCTCACTCCGAGCGCTTGGCCGCGCTCGAGGCTCAGGTCGCGCGGATCGCCAACGCAGCCACTGCGCCAGCAGGGCCTGCCGCGTCCGCAGCCGCCGCAACCACCGCAGCCGCCCCCAGCTCTTGCAAGGTGGAGGGGTGCGACAGCAAGCCCCGTGCGAAGGGCTTCTGCGCCAAGCACTACCAGCGCTGGCGTCGCGGCACGCTCGAAGGCTACGGCGCCCCTTAGAAGGCTCGGTCGGCAGGCTCACTGACTCGAGTCGGTGAGCAGGTTCAGTGATCAGATGACGCCATAGACGCTGTCGAGCACGGCCACCAGGATGTTGCAGGCCGCGTGGAAGAAGGCGCCTGTGACGACTCCGCCGGTCCGCTCCCGATACCAGGCGAAGACAAGGCCGGGGAAGAAGGTGGCGAAGTGCCACCACTGCAAGACCACCAGCGAATGCCCGAAGGCGAAGAGCAAGGTGGCGAGGACAGCGCCCCAGCCCATGGGGACCCCGAAGATCAACCACTTGCGTGGGAAGACCTCGTTGAGCCTGGTCTGGAAATATCCTCGGTAGAAGAACTCCTCGGGCAGCGCCACGAAGAAGATCTGATGGGCCACGAGGATGAGCAGGCTGTCCGGAAGCCCGCTGCCGGGGCCGCGGCCGAAGAGAACGCCCTGGTAGACGTGGTAGAGCCCCACGAAGGGCACCAGAAGGACAACGCAACCGATGGCTGCCCGCTGCAGCGCCCGGCGCCAGGCTGCCAGGTCACCAAAGGCCGGGATGCTGAGGCGGTAGCCCCAAGAGTCCACACCGCGCCAGCGGCAGAGCAGCACCGGCATGTAGATGAAGAGCAGCGGCACGGCCGCCAGCACGAAGTCCGGCGCACCGAGGCCTTCCCTCGCGAAGACCGCAGCCCGGATGAGCAACAGCGTGACGAGCCAGAGGCCGACGAGCTCGAGGACGGCGCGCCGCCGTGCCCCCGAGGCTACGTCGACGGCGCGATCGCCACGTCCGAGGACAACGCCCCCTGTGGTGTCCGGGTCGACGAGCGAACCGGCAGGTGGATGTCCCCCCCGGTCCGATACCCCACCAGATCGAGGGTCACCCACCGGAATCCCTCTGCCTTGCACGCATCGACGATGGCCTCCCTGATTCCAGGCTGGGTCACCAGAGGAATCTCTTCCGGGCCCAGCTCAAGCCGAACCATGGGTACCCCCTCCAGCTCGTGCCAGCGAGCCCGGAAGTGCCGCAGACCCAAGGTGCGCAGCAAGCTCTCCACCCGTTGCACCTGCTGCAGGCGAGGCTCGGTCACACGCGTGCCCACGGGAAAGCGGCTCCCGAGGCAGGCGAAGGAGGGCTTGTCCCACACGGGCAGCCCCATGTGGTGGGCGGCGTCTCGCACGGCGTGCTTGTCAAAGCCCGCCTCGACGAGCACGTGGCGCACCGCGTTCTCTTCTGCGGCCTTCAGGCCAGGCCGGTGAGCCCCGAGGTCGTCGGTGATGGTGCCGTCGACGACCCATGGGATGCCCAAGGCGGCCGCCCTGTCCCGGGCGAGCTCGAAGAGCTCCGTCTTGCAGAAGTAGCAGCGATCCCCGCTGTTGGCCGCGTATCCCTCTCGCTCCAGCTCATGCGAGTCGACGAGGACATGGCGCACCCCCAGCTCGGCGCACATGGATCGCGCCAGAGCCAGCTCCTCTGGCGGGAAGGTGGCGCTGTCCGCCGTGAGAGCGACCGCTCTGGCGCCCAACACCTCGTGGGCCACCCGCACGACCACCGCCGAGTCCACACCACCGGAGAAGGCCACCAGCACAGAGCCCTGCTCTTGGAGGATTCCACGCAGCGCGGTGAGGCAGTCCTGGGTTCGAGCTTCCATCCCTCGCAGCTATCCCACCCGCACATCCACGCACCGCTCAGCCCAAACCGACACCGACGGCAGCGCCTCTTTCGTCCATGGCACTTGACCTGTCCACACAGATAGTCACGTGCTACCTTAGACCTTCCGCAGTCTCGGGAGCGCCCATGCGTCCTGCCAATCTCACGGTCTCCTTGGTCCTCGCCCTGTTCTGGTCCGGCCCCGCCTGGGCCTGGCCCGACGACGACGACTGGCTCGAACTGACCCAGGCCGGCGAGGCCTTGGCAGACGATGAGTACGACAACGCCGGGCCCGACCGGGTCGACCTGGTGGGCGACAGCGACGCGGCTGCCGGCTCGTGGTCATTCGACGAGACCTCGGTGTACCTGCGCTTGCGCATCAACGAAGACCCAGGCGACAGCCCCTACCCCATCAGCGAGGACGCCTACGCCGTCCTCTTCGAGCTCGACGGCGACCCCAGCACCTTCGAGTACAGCCTCATCCTGAACACGTCCGGAGCCGCCCTGGGGCTGTACCCCAACACCACCGACAACCTCGACGGGTGGCAGGACACTCCCGACGACGACGCCGTCATCACCGTCTCATCGCCCGCCACCAGCGACGCGCTGCGTGTCGAAGAGGCAGTCGGTAGCTCCGTCGGCAGCAAGGCCGACTACCTGATCGACGTGGCCATCGATCGCGAAGAGCTCTTCACCGAGCTCGGCATCGACGACAGCACCTCCTTCCAGCTGGCCCTGGCCACCGCCTACGGCGACAGCACCGCCACGGCCATGAGCGCAGACCTCGCCGGCGCCGACGACAGCAGCGCCACCCTGTACGAGGAC
>JAERSX010000728.1 GCA_016845285.1 Deltaproteobacteria bacterium
ACATGGACGCCGGCGCGGAACCCTTCGAGCTCACCAAGACCTTCGTGGATCTCGCACCGAGCGTGTTCCCCGGGTACTCGCTGCTCCAAGCCTTCGGGGCCGCCTCGCCCCTCAACGCCGGGCTCTCACGAGAAGATCGGGTCCTTCCCTTTCCGTTCCACTTCCTGAACAACAACCTCGCCATGAACGTGAAGCCGAAGAACTACGACTGGGCCGAGTTCTACGACCGGCTCATCGATCTGAACGCCCACACGTGGAGCTGGAAGAACCTGGCGCGGCGCTTCGCCACCAACCGGACATTCACGGTGCGGTGGGTGAACCTCGCGCGGGGCATCTCGGCCGAGGGCTTCGGCCGCTGGAAGCACCACAAGAACATTCGGCGGCTCCTCGACGAAGATCCGGACATGCTCCCGTACTTCAACGGCGAGAGCGACAAGCTGCCGGCCTACTACGAGAACAAACTGCGCGACGACCTCGGCGCGCTCTACGCCTTCCTGCCGGCGCATGCACGTCAGCGGGCACCCATCGACTTCGCGCAGCCGGCCGCCGCGAAGTAGGGCCCGGCCCCCCGCTCAGCGCCGGGGACGCTGCACGGCGCCTGACTGCGGCCCGGTCCCCATGCTCTTCGCCTTCGCCTTGCCGTTGGCCTTGGCCTTCCCCTGGCCCTGGCCCCCACTCCGAAGCTGGCCTTGGCCTTGCTGGCCCTGGCCCTGGCCCTGGCCGCCCAAGGAGGCCGTGCAGTCCGTTCCCTCCGTCTCGGCGGCGACCCGGTCCATGGCGAGCCACGGCGTGGACGCGACCGGCACATGGTCGCCACAGGGCCGGGCCGAGCCCTGGAGTTGGGGGCGCAGCCGATAGGCGTAGTAGGTCTGTCGGCCCTTGCTTCGGCCCACCTGCACCACCGGCATCCAGCCCTGGTGCATGGGTGGCTCGCTGGTCGCGATGTACCAGGTGTGCCAGTCGGCGGGGCTGGCCGCCGGCATCAGGTGGCTCTGGCGCAGGGGGCAATACACCAACATGTCGAGGTTCTCGCCCGCATGAAGGTCGGTGGGAGCCGCGCGGGCACACAGCTCTTCGGCGAAGCTCTTCTCCTCGGACGTGTGCTCTGCCTTGAGCTGCCCGTGGCCCATGACCGCCGGCCACCGCCGGCCACCCATGATCACAGCCGTCACCAGCAGCGCCCCAGTGAGCAGGCGCAGCGGCGTCCGGTGGCGGCTCAGGCCCACCGCCAGCGCCACGGCGGCCGCCGGCGCGAGCACGTCCACATGACGACTCTGCGTGAACAGGATCAGCCCGGTGAAGGCCACGGGAAGGGGCAGCACAGCCCCCAGCGACCGGCGTCCGAGCACGGGCAGGGCCAGCAGTCCCCCGACCACCCACAGCCAGGCCACACGCGCCTCCAGCAAGGTCGTGCGGCTGTGGTGGTACAGAATGGCGAGCCGATCCTCGGTCTCGTGAGCCAGGCGATGGGCCTCGTGGAGCGCGTCGAGCTTGGCGCCGAAGGCCTGGTGGAACTTCTCGGAGCCGCTGGTGGCCTGGAAGACCCGCTCCATCCAAGGCAGCTGGTGCGGCAGCCCCGGACTCTGGCCGGTCAACAGAGGTGCGACCACCACGGCGAGGGCGATGAAGACCGGCCGAGAGGCCCGCTGGGCCCACGTTCCCGGCGCCAACATGGTCGCCAGCCCCAGCAACCCCGCCAGCGGCAGGCCGTGTTCACGCAGCAAGCAGACGAGGCCCGCATAGAGGCCCACGCCCCCGAGCCGACGCACGGTCGGCGAGGCGTAGTACCAGCCCAGCATCGGACCGGAGAGGGCGAGCGCCAGCGCGGTCCAGGAGTCGGGCTGCATCTGGAAGCCGAACTGCATGGCCTGGGGCACACAGAAGAGACCCAAGGTCACCACGGCCGCCCAGCCTCGGGCCGCCCCCAGCCAGCGACTGCCGAGGTAGACGGCTGGTCCGATGAGCACGAAGCCCACAAGGCCCACGAGCAGTCCGGCATCGACGAGCGGCAGCCAGCTGAGGGCCTCGGTGAGGCCCATCATGGCTGGGTAGAGCGGCGGCACCTCGCTCGGGGCCAGCACCTGGATGTTCTTGGCCGACATGCCCCAGAGCACGGGATCGCTGCCCATGGCCAGACCGTGGGTGCCGAGCACCTGCCTCATGGACAGGGCCATCACCCCCCAGAGCCAGGCGAAGAGACCCGCGGCTGCGAAGTCCGTGCGGTCCAGACCGCTCACGAAGGATCCGCGCAGCAGCGAAAGCCCGTGGAGTAGTCGTGGTAGGTCGCGGTGTGCGCGCCGGTCCGGTAGCTGCAGCCGACCCCGTTGATCTCGGCGTCAGCGTAGAAGCCGCCGCGAAACACGCCCTCGGCATCGGCCACCCACTCGTGCAGGTTGCCGTGCAGATCGAAGACGCCCTCGGGGGTGACGCAGTCGACGTGGGCGCCACCCGCAGCCACCGTGCCCTCCTGCTGGTTGATGCCGGGGTCGTTCATGTGCTCGGCGTCCCAGATCCCCTCGCTGGTGCCGAAGTAGTCGACCACCGGGTGGCCCCCGGCGTAGCTGTCGTTGCAGGCCGTCGGGTCGTGGGTGTCGCCGTAGGGAAAGACCCGCCCCGCGGCACCCTGACAGGCCAGGAGCCACTCGTCTGAGGTGCAGAGGCGCTTTCCGCTGGCCTCACAGGCCACGGCCGCCTCCTCGCCGGAGATGTAGGCCTGGGGCACCGAGCCCAGCGCGACCACCGCGCGTACCTCCTGATCGTCGACCAGCAGGTACGGACTGCCCGCCACCCAGCTGCCGTCGTCGTCCCTGACCTCGAGGCCTCCCTCGGCCACATCCACACACGCCGTGTCCACCAGCACCATGTCCAACGGGCAGGGGCCCGGGTCCCCTCCGCCCGAGTCTCCGCTGCCCGAGTCTCCGCTGCCCGAGTCGGTGCCACCCGAGTCCGACACCGCCGTGTCGGAGGACCCAGGCTGATCCCGGCCGTCCGCCGCACCGCGCCGGATGGTCGAATCGCTACCGGCACAGCCCAACAGGGCCCACACCCAGATCACGTGGGGCCCACAGGGATGAGCGCCGCCCGAACCGGCGAGGCGTCGGCGCCAGGGATGCGCAGCGGAAGCGCGATGAGCGTGTACAGACCGGGCTCGACGTGGTGCAGCAC
>JAERSX010000729.1 GCA_016845285.1 Deltaproteobacteria bacterium
CACCAGCTCTTCGTGGTCGGCGTCATCCAGGAAGACGACACCGTGCGCGGTGGTACCGGCTGGAGCGTCGAGCTCGCCCGTCGCTGGCGGAAGCCGGTGTGGGTCTACGACCAGATCCGTGAGGACTGGTTCAGCTGGAACGGCGAGTCCTGGTCGAGCGGTGAGCCCATCATCGAGAGCACCACCATCGCCGGCACGGGCACCCGCTTCCTCAACGAGGCCGGTCGCAAGGCCATCGTCGACCTGTTCACCCGCAGCTTCAGCGCCTAGCTCAGGCTGTGATCGGCGTGTCGGGTGAGGGGCGATTGCCCTCCGGCAGGCCGGCCGCCACACGACGCCAACATTCCTCGAGCGCCCCCACGCGCCCGAGATCCTTGGCCAGCACAGGCTCGCCCAGCACCAACCGCACCGGAGCTGGGCGCATGAGCTCGGCGTCGATGGGGTAGAGCTCCGCCGTCCCGCTGATGGACACGGGGACGAGCTGGATGCCAGGCGCGCGGGCGTACTTGCTCACCGCCTTGAGGAAAGGCTGGAGCCGGCCCGTACGCGTGCGCGCTCCCTCGGCGTAGACCAAGATGGGTCGGCCCTCCCGAGCAAATGCGTCGGCCGTCCGTAGGGTGTTGATGGCGATGCGAGCCACCTCGCGGGGCGAGAGCTCGGCTTGGTTGTGCGACAACCGCGTGGACTGTGCGGTCTTGAGCGTGTTGAGGCAGACCGAGGCCATCTTCCGGAAGGGGGTGCCATAGACCTTGGGGCCGGCGACAGCCACGATGCGCTGCGCGAGCTCGTCGGCCCCGCACAGCGCCAGCAGGTAGTCGGTGGCCTGGGTGTCCACGTAAGAGAAGTGGTTTGAGAGCCACAGCGTGGGGCCAGCGGCACAAGCTGCCAGCGCTCGGTCGAGACCCACCACCTCGTGGCTGGGGATGAGGGTCGGGATGAAGGCGTGAGAGATGCGCCGCGCGAGAGGGTCGGCCGGGTGGAGCTTGAAGCCCTCCCCCACCTGCCCGAATGCCGTCAGCAGAGAGCGCACCTCGTCATCGGTCGCTCCCGACATGACCGCACCGACGCCCTCGCGTACGGCGCTCTTGGCCTCGTCAGTGACGTTGCTGGCCAGGGCGCCGGGCACCAGCTCGCGGGCCATCTCTGGACTGAGCTGGCTGAGGTCGATCACGTTGCCTCCCTCTCGGCTCGCGTCTCTTTTCGGGACCGACCCGACCGAGTGCGCGAATGCTACCTTCCCCGACGTGTGGGGCACCATTCCGGACGAGGTCATCCAAGCCGACCGGGCCCATCACGCGGTCCTGAAGCGGGTTCACTTCTCGCGTCACCTCAACCCGACGAACGTGCACACCGCCCGCAAGGCGTTCACGGCTGGGGCGCCCGAGCCGCCCTTCACCTACCGACCTCTGGCCAATGCCGACGAGGTCATCGAGCATCTGCAGAAGGCACTCCCGAGCACCGACCACCCGGCGGGGGCGCTCATCGCTCGCTGCATGGAGGGAACCTGCCACATGACGCGGGCTCTCCGAGATCGCAGCTCCGAGGCCTTCGAAGACATGGCACAGCATGCCGGCTGGCTCCCGGACGCCGCACTGCTCGAGCTCGACTTCGCCAACCAGCGCCCAGGGCCACACCAGCCCCTGGACGTCTCGCCACAGCGCATGATCGCTGCGCTCAAGGGTGCCCTCCTCGAGCGGGGCTTCGACGACTGGGAGGTGCTGGCAGACTCCGTGATGGCGGCCAGGGTGCTGGTGGACAGCGCCAAGCGTCTGGTGAAGGTGGGGCCGCGGGCACGCTTCCGGCAGCGCGACCTCATCCGCCTGGTGGTCCACGAGATCGACGTACACGCCACCCGAGCCCACAACGGACGTCAGCAAGCGCTGCACTGCTTCAGCACCGGCCTGCCCGGGGCTCTGGCTACCGAGGAAGGCCTGGCGATGGTGGCCGAGGAGGTGGCCGGCGTCTCATCCCCCGGCGTCCTTCAGAGGCAGAAGCACGTGGTCTGGGCCGTGGACCGGGCCCGAGAGGTCGGCTTCCGGCAGCTCTTCGAAGAGCTGCGCACGCGAGCAGGTCGGGGCCTCGCCTGGGGCATCTGCCTCCGGGTCAAGCGTGGTCTCGCAGAGCCCGGCGCGCCCGGGGTCTACGCCAAGGACACGGTCTACCTGGCCGGGCGCATGAAGGTGCGGGCCTGGCTCGATGACGGAAACGACGTGGCCAACCTCTACGTGGGCAAGGTGGGCGTCGAAGACCCCGTCCAGGCCTGGATCGCCGAAGGATGGGTGAAGCCGAGGCCGGTCCCTGCGCTGTGGGCCGCGCTGGGTGAGGACCAGCTCACTCCACCTGGACCAGCTCTCGCATCGCGGGGAACTCTTCCTTGAGCAGAGCCTCGACACCCATCTTCATGGTCATGATGGACGAGGGACAGGTACTGCAGGCACCCACCAGCTTCACGTAGATGTCGTTGTCCTCGATCTTGAGGAGCGTGATGTCGCCGCCGTCGCCCTGAAGCGCCGGTCGCACCATGTCGTCGAGGATCTCCTGGACGTCGTCGAAGTTGATCGGCGGACCGGCGGTGTCATCGTCGGCGGCCATGCCCTCGCTGGCCTCCGCAGGAGCCTCAGGAGCCTCTGGGGCCGCGGCCACGGGGGCTGCGGCCTCGGCGACCTCCGCAGGGGGCTCCGACACCGCCACGGGCTCGGGGCTGGCTTCAGCGGCGGGCGCCTCGGGCGCCACTTCCTCGAGCGGCACCTCGGCAGGTGCTGCCGACGGCTTCGTGTAGACCTCGTCGGGCCCACGACTCTGCCAGTTGGGTGGCGTGGTATCGGTGGGCGAACCGCCGATCACCTTCTTGATGCCGCTCTTGAGCTTCTGCCTGATCCCAAAAACACTCATGGAGATCCTCCAGACTCATCAACCCTAACGTGCACGTGAGGGTTTGGGGTGAGATCCAGGTGTGCAGGGCGAGAAGACCTCAGCGCCACTTGCTGATGAGCTCCCGCATGATCTCGGTGGTACCGCCGCCGATGGGAAACAGGCGGGCATCTCGGTACAGCCTCTCGACCAGACACTCACGCATGTAGCCCATGCCACCGTGGAGCTGGACGGCGCGATCGGTGACGAAGCTGCAGGCGTCGACCGCGGCGTTCTTGGCCATGGCGACATCGACGGTGACGTCTTCCCCCCGGCGGTTTCGTTCAGCGACGACGCTGGTGAACGCCCGCGCCTGGGCCTCGCGGGTACGCATCTCGGCCAGGGTGTGGCGCAGCACCTGGAACTTGCCGATGGGCCGGCCGAAGGCCTCACGCTCGGTGACATACCGCTCGGTCTGCTCGAGAGCCAGACGCGCGATGGCGACGCAGGTCGCGGCGAGGAACAGGCGCTCGTGCACGAAGTTGGACATCACACCCAGAAATCCGGAGCCCTCTTCGCCGAGCCGGTTGGACACGGGGACCCGACAGCCCTCGAAGTGGAGCTCGGCGGTGTCGCTTGCCCACCAGCCCATCTTCTTGAGGGGACGACCCACGCTGAAGCCCGGCGTGCCTCTCTCGATGACGAGCATGGTGAGCCCGCCGTGGCGGTCCTCACCGGTGCGCACCAAGGTGGTCAGGATGTCGGCCCGCACACCGCTGGTGATGAAGGTCTTGCTGCCGTCGACCACATAGTGATCTCCATCCCGCACGGCGCGTGTGCGCACACCGGCCACGTCCGAGCCGGCCCCAGGCTCGGTGATCGCCAGCGCGGCGATCTTGTCGCCGGCGATGACCGGCACCGCGTAGCGCGCCTTCTGCTCCTCGGTTCCCAGCGCCAGGATGGGCGGCACCGCGATGGCGTGGCTTCCCAGCCCCACGGCGGTGCCCACGCTGTGCCCACGCACCAGGGCCTCGGCCACGATGAGTGCGTGGAAGATGTCGCCCCCGGCCCCCCCGACGTCCTCGGTGTAGGCAACCCCGATGAGCCCGGCGTCTCCGGCCTTCTTGTAGAGCCCCACATCGAAGGGACTCTCCTCCTCGAAGCGCTCCGCGTGCGGACGGATGTGATCGGCCACCCAGCGCTCGGCCTCGGCGGCCAGTGCGTGGTGGGTGTCATCCCAGAACTGAGGGAGCATGAGGCCTCCTGTGGGGCCCCCTACCGCTCTGGCTCGGGAACACGCCAGTCGACACCTTCAGACCGACTGGCCCCCCCTGCGCGCCGAAGCGGCCCGCTGAGCTGCTTGAGACGGGCGTAGCGTGCGAAGAAACGCTCGACGTCAGCCCGCTCCGACCGCGACGGTGGGGCGGTGCCACAGATCCACTTGTCGTCGAGCCGACCGCCGTCCAGGAAGCGGACACGGCCCCAGAGGCGGACGCGGTGGGTGCTGCCGCGCGGCAGGCCGGGGCCGAGGACCACGGCGTCTGCGGGATCTCCGTCGGCACCCGCGACGGCAGGCACCGAGCCGTAGTTGAAGGGGCAGCGGACAGGCGACAAGAAGTCCACCCCCCCGTCGGCGCCCCACTTCACCCGGCTACCTCGCGTGACCTCGATCACCACGTCGACGTGATCGGGCAGGTCGGCCAGGAGCGGGCGCGACGGCGACAAGGCAGACCTCCGGGGGGCCCTACCCACGCGCGCAGGCCCCGAGCCGGCTACCCTGCACCGCAACGGAGGACAGCCATGGGACGAATCCTATCTGTCGTGGGCCTGCCGCTGCTGCTCGTGGGCTGTGGTGGCGGCGAGACCGGCTTTCAGAACACCAAGGACGACGCGACCGGCGCGCAGGGCAACGGCATCGCCGAGTTCACCCCCACCGAGGTCGAGATCACCGACATGAACTGGGAGGAGGGCGTCTCGTCCACGGCGGTCATCAAGGTGACCAACATCGGCGATGCGATCCTCCAGATCTACCGATACCGGCTCACCGACTCGGCCGACGGCATCTTCTACGCCGAGGACGCCGAGGCCCTGGAGCTCAGCCCCGACTCGAGCCGAGAATTCATCGTGGGCGCCACGCTGAACACCTTCGACCAGGCCTTCGGCGAAGCCCGCATCGACACCAGCGACCCAGACAACCTCAACGTCTACATCCCGCTGACGGCCACGCCGCGCGACTGGGAAGACGAGGGTGGCGACGACTCCGGAGACGGCGGCGGTAGCGACTCTGGCACCTGATGCCGCCCCTGGCGGACCTCAGTTCTCGGGGTCGGCTTTCGGTGTCCACCAATAGGATGGCCGGACCTTCCAGCCACGCTTCGTGGTGAGCGCGCGACCCTCGAATTTCATGGTCTCGGACCGCTCGTAGTGCTCCAGCAGACCGTGACCGAGCTTCCGCTTGCCCGTGACGATCATGGCGTACCGGCGGCTCGCGATGGCGGCGTCCACGTTGGCGACGTCGGCGTACAGCGGCCCTCCCTCGTGGTCCACGTCCCACAGCGCGATGAGATGGAAGCCCGGACGCTTTCCGGCGAGCACGGGATACCACGGCGAGTGCGGCGCCAGCACCTCGCCCTCGACCGTCGCGAGTCGTGCGATCACGGCGTCCCCCGCAGCCCGATCGGCCTCGGTGGGTTGGTAGGCATCGGGCTCCCAGTACCCTTCCACCAGCTGGCCGAGGAGGATCGCAGTGACCAGCACGCGCACGCCGGCCTTGGGCCAGCGCTTCTCGAAGGCCGCAGCGGCCAGGCCACCCCAGAGAGCGAGGAGCCACACCCCTGGGATGAGCACGTTGAGGTAGCCGCCGTGGTGGCCCCGCATCACAGCGGCCAGCAAGATGCCCAGCACACCCTGGGCGACCCAGAAGGCCCCCCCTGCACTCCACCTTCGGGCGAACAGAACCGCCGCCGCACCCGCCAGGAAGGTGGCCTGCGGCAGCGTGTAGATCATCTCCTTGAAGGAGACCGGGAAGAAGCGCGTGGCCACGAAGGGATGAGAGGTGGGGAGCTCCAGGAGGTAGACGAGGAACAGACCATCCCCCTCGAACAGCATGGCCCCGGTGAAGAGCAGCGCCGGCACCACACACCAGCCCACGAAGCGCAGGGCGACGCGGAACCCGCCGGTGCGCCAGAGCCAGATCAACGCGGGTAGACCGAAGATGGCGGCGTTGTGTTTGGTGGCGTAGGCCGCCACCAGGAGCAGGCCCCCCGTGCGCACCCACCCGTGACGCAAGGCCACGAGCGACCATCCGATGAGTCCGATGAGCAGGCCATCGATGCGAACCAGGTCGAAGAAGCACCCGGTCTCGTCCCAGCCGCTGAGGAAGATGGCCGCGCTCACCACCGCCACACCCCATCGAGCGCCCTCGCCTCTCACGGCTGCGATGAGCGCAGCGGCCCCGGCAAGGGTCCCGATGACCGAGATGGCCCGGCCGAGGGGGTAGCCCAGGCCGAAGACCTCGCCGAAGAGGCCCAGGAGCCACGGGTAGAGCGGCGGGTAGAGGAAGGGGATGAAGTCAGCCGTGGGCCGCACGAAGAGCGCCTCGCCCTCCATGATGCGCAGGCCGTGCAGCAGCATGCCGCCTTCCATCCACTCCAGATCGTAGGGATAGGGCAGGCGCCCGGCGACGGTGTTCAGGAAGAGACCGAGCAGCACCAAGCTTCCCAGCCACAGCAGCACCTCGAGGGCCACGGTGGGGACGGTAGGGCGTGTGTCGGCCGACATGGGGGGCCGGCTAACCCGGAGCTCGGTGGGTAGTGAGCCTACTCCAGGCAGGACTCCGAGCAGCCCATGGAGGGGTGGGCGACGTCGATGAAGCCGAGGTCTCCACAGGGGTCGAGGTCGTCTTCGTCGTTGCAGCTCAACGCGACCGCGCTCTCTCGGAAGACCACCGAGCTCAACCCCACGGCGCCTGCGGAGATCGACAGCCCCGGGCCCTCAGCGCGCGAGACCGAGCCCTCCTCGATGGTGCCCGCCACCTCGGAGAGGCGCAGGCCTGCACCACCGAGCTCGGACAAGGAAAAGTCCTCGACCAGGAGCTGGGCGACATCTGTGATGTAGACGCCTTCTTCGGCAGTATCGGAGATCTCGAGATCGACCACCTCGAGGTACTGCAGCCCCGAGACCGAGATGCCCGTCTGCTCACCCCCGGAGATCAGCACCCCTTCCAGGCGCATGGAGCCGCGTCCATCCCCCACTGCACCGATGGCGTCGGCCCGCAGCTCCGCCAGGCTCAGATCGACCACGCTGACCTGCGCATCAGCGCCCTCGAAGATGAGGGCCAGTCCCTGGAGGTCCACCTCGTCCATGGAGACCCGCGCGACACTGAGCACGTCGTCGTCGCCCCGCCATGCGATGCCCACACCGGCGAGATCGAGGAGCTCACCGTCGGTGAAGGTGACGTCGCTGTCTTCCGCCTGCAGCGCCGGCACCTGGCTCAGCGTGAGGGCCTCGCTCTCCCAGTTCCCATCGGCGTCATAGACCGAGGTCGTGCGGCGCAAGAGGTCCATGTCGGCGAACACGGGCTCGTCGAGCACCACCTCAGCACCGGTGGCCACGAGGCTCCAGCCGCGGCCACCGCTCACCCAGAGCTGCGAGAGATCGAGGCTGCCTCCGGTCAGGTTCACGGCCGCCTGCCAGGTCCACCAGCAGAGCACGTCGGACCCGGTCACCACGGCGTCCTCGGCTCGCAGGCCGTAGGGG
>JAERSX010000730.1 GCA_016845285.1 Deltaproteobacteria bacterium
GAGACGGGAGTGGCGCGCTGAGGCGTCACACACCGACTCCACGACAGGCCGCTCCGAGCGTCGGCGAACCACGCCACCGGGAACACCCCCCGGACGGTGAGGTCCGTCACGTGCGGGAGGTCACGTGCCACCGCCGAGGGACCCACCATGACCGCCGAGCTCCGACTCCTCGACCTCGCTCGGGCCAAGACCTGGACCGACGAAGAGATCAAAGCCATCGCCCGCCAAGACCGCCGAAGCGCATACGATCTGGCCACCCGAAAGTTCCGAGACCGCCTCTTCTATCACGCCTACTACATCACAAAGGACTACCAGGAGGCCTACGACGTGGTCCAGGAGGTGTTCATCCGGGCCATGCGCGAGCGTCGCTTCTTCGACGCAGAGTTCCGCATGAAGGCCTGGCTCTTCCGGGTCACCTCGAACCTGTGCTTCAACCTGGTTCGGGATCGCAAGCGCCGTGGCGCCATCCTCGAGACGGTGCCCCGAGAGAGGAACAGCCGCGCCGACCAGGTCGAGAAGGTCTTCGCAGGCGAGCGCCGCGAGGAGGTCATGGCTGCTCTGGAGCACATGACCCGCGACCATCGCGAGATCTTGGTGCTCCGCTACTACGACGATCTCAGCTACGCCGAGATCGCCGATGTGCTCGGCATCAAGTTGGGCACCGTCATGTCTCGCCTCTCCCGCGCGCGCTGCCGCCTCCTCGTGGTCATGGAAGACAACGAGGAGATGCGACCCGACCCCGCCCGGCACAAGGCCGAGCAAAGCCAGGCCACACCAGGCTGATCGACCCCTTCTTCCTCCCCGCGACGCGGCACGGCGATCTGGCCGGAAGACGCGCCGCGGGGAACGGGTTGACGAGGTGCACCACCCCGCGGGCGGCGCACCTCGAGAGTCGCCCGCCGATCCTGAAACTGGGACCTCGATGGACTGCAGTACTTCTCGTGACCACCTCGCCGCTTGGCTCGATGACGAGCTCGCTCCGAGCGCCCGCACCCTGTTGGAGCGGCATCTCGACACCTGTCCGGCCTGCGCGGTGCTCGGCGAACGCCTCGCCAACCAGGACCTGACGCCACCCGCACCGCATCCCGCGAGCACCTCGCCGGAGTTCTGGGCCACGCTGGAGCAGAACCTGGACCACGCGTGGGCAGACCCACGCGCCACTCCGGCGCCGTCGCCTCCATGGTGGGAGCGACGCATCGCCCTTCCCGTGCCCCTGCTGGCCGTTCAGGCCGCGCTGTTGCTCCTGGGAGCTGGCTGGGCATTGGCCCACACCCACGGCGACGACGTCGCCATCGCTGCTGACGAGGCCGCGGAGGCGGCCCGACCACAGCTGGTGGTCAGTCAGGCCCTACCCACCGACACCCTCGATGGTGAGCTGGAGGGCGCCACGCCACCGTCGTGGCCCGTCGCTGCGTACACTCCGCATCGCGGGGTCTTCTGAGCGGCCCGGGAGCGTCCATGTTCGTGCTGGCCCTCTGCCTGGGACTCGCCGAGGCGGCCCCAGAGGATCCCGTGGAGCAGGCCCGCCATCTCGTCTCCGAGCGGCTCGGCCATCAGGTCGACCCGACCTTGCTCGACGTGGCCGCCATCTCGGGAATGGCGGAGCTCCTCGATGAAGAGCTGGGCACCACGGGTAGCCGGGTCCTCGACGCCGACGAACACACCCGACACATGGCCTGGCTGCAGGGACAGAGAACCGGGATCGGCGCTGAGTTCGCCCTGCTGGCGGGCCGGGGCCTGGCGATCACCGCAGTCTTCGAGGGGGGACCGGGAGCCAAGGCCGGGCTGTCGGTGGGGGACCTCGTGGTCGCTGTCGACGACCAGCCCTTCACCGGCAAGGGCGCCCCAGAGATCCTCCAGCGACTCGAGGCCGCCTCGGGCGGAAAGCTGGCCCTCGACGTACGCCGAGGCGAAGCCGCCATCCAACGCATCATCGTGCCCCGCGGCTCCTACCGACTTCCCGGGGTCGAGACCGCCAGCGACGGCAGCCCGCTCTTGCGTCTCGCCTTCCTCGGCGCGGGAAGCGCCGCAGCACTTCAGGCCCACCTCTCGCGCCAAGATCCCGCACGCGGACTGGTCCTCGACCTGCGCGATGCATCGGGCAGCTCCCTCGACGAGGCCGTCGCCGCCGCCAGTCTGTTCTTGGCGGAGAACGCAGTGGTCGCACTGCAGCACACCGCCACCGACGGAGACACCGTGCATCGGGCAAGCGGGGGTGATCCCTGGTCGGGCAGACTGGTGCTGATCGTGAACCGTGGCAGCTCAGGCCCCGTCGAGGCCCTCGCAGCTGCGCTTCAACACCACAAACGTGCCGTGGTGGTGGGCACTCCGACCGCAGGCCAGAGCGCACTTCCGTCCTTCCACGCCCTGGGCAGTGGCCTGATCCTCCAACTCCATGACGTCGCGCTGGCTCGCCCGGACGGTAGATCGTGGCGCGGAGACGGTCTGCGACCCGATCTGGTCGTGGAAGCCGCAGGTCTGTCCTTGCCACCACCCGGTCGTCCGCAGGCGCTGACAGATCTGCAACGGGACGCCGCCCTACAGGTGCTGGGTGCGCAGACTGCGCCGTAATCCTCGTGCCTTGCGGCGAGCCGCGTTGACCGGCTTTCAAGGCATCCGATAGGATGCGCGAGGTGGCGCACCAAGGGCGGTGCGAGCGCGCGGATTGCTAGCACCCCAGGAGCGGCGGGTGACATCGAGGTCGACGGTCGACACTCTCCGCGACTTCCTGGCCAAGGGCGTCACGGGCTGCCTCCGTTTCGTCGGAGACGCCGCTTCGCCCCAACAGGTCTACCTGATGCAGGGGGAGGTCCTGGCCGCCAACGCGACCGGCGACGGTGTCTGGATCGTCCACCGGCTCATGAACAATGGCACCCTAGAGCGCGGGAAGGGCCGGGCGCACATCGACGCCATCGACGGGGGTGAGCGCGTAGAAGAACTCCTGATGGGCGAGGTGCCCGAGGGCCTGTTCCTCGATCTGTTGGGCGAGCGCTTTCGCCAGAACCTCCTCGACTTCCTCACCGCCTCCGGTCAGATCGCGTTCGAGCCCATGGACGCCATCTTCGTCGACAACATCCAGGTGGGTCACGACACCCGAGCCTTGATCAGCGAGCTCCTCGGGGTCTCGGCCCGCATCATGGACCTCAGGCGCGACACCGAGAAGC
>JAERSX010000731.1 GCA_016845285.1 Deltaproteobacteria bacterium
TCATCGAAGACGTGCCTGTGGGGACGTGGCGCCTGCGGGCCTACCCGCCCACCGGCACCAACCGGGTGTCCCGCTTTCTGCCGTCGGAGCGCGACTTCTGCAGCAGCGCCTCGGTCACCCTCTCGTCAGGCGACAGCGCCGGTGGGCTCGACTTCGCCCTCCCCGAGGGCGCGGTGATCGCCGGCGTGGTTCTGGATGCAGACGGAGAGCCCGTGGTGGCAGCCGTCCTCGAGGCATCCGGCACGGACCCCAGCGTCGAGGGGCTCAGCCGTCTCGGCCTCACCGGTGGCGATGGAGACTTCGAGGTCGTGGGACTCGAGGTGGTCGACGCCACCGCCGAGTACCTGCTCGAGCTCGACCACGACGACTTCCCAGACCAGTTCCTGGGACCCAGCTACACCGAAGAAGAAGCCACCCTCTTCGAGGTCGATCCCCAGGGACTGACAGACGCCGGCACCCACACTCTCCTCGACGGCATCGTGGTCTCCGGACGGGTCGAGGGTCCGGAGGGGGTCGTCGCCGACGCCGATGTGATGGTCTACGCCGGCGGCCAGGTCCGCACCGTGCCCACCGACGAAGCCGGTGACTACGTGGCCTTCGGGCTCCCACCAGGCGATGTCCTGCCCTGGGCCAGCGCCGAAGAGATCGCCACCACCTACTGGCCCGATGCCGACCGGCCCGAGTCCTTCCTGACGGCAGAAGAAGGCGAGGAGCTCGACGGCGTAGACATCTTCGCGCCCGCCGAGGCGGTCTTCCTGGCAGAGTTCGTCGACGCCGAGGATGGCACGTCGGTCGGCTCGGTCCAGGCCCTCATCTACAACGACACCTACACCGTCGGCCGAGGCACACGGAGCGACGAGGACGGCCTCCTGGCCATCGATCAGCTCCACGGCGGCACCTACTTCCTCTACGTCTGGGCCGAGTCCAAGGGCTATGCGGACGGCTGGGTGGCCGATGCCGACGGGGAGCGAGTCCCCTTCGAGCTCGAGGGCGAAGAGGTCAACGAGGCGGTGTCCATCGAGCTCGTGCCCGCAGCAGGCGTGAGCGGGCTCGTGGTGGACGAAGATGGCGCTCCGGTCCTCGGCGCCACCGTGGTGGCCAGCCGCACGGACGGCAGCGTGGCCACCGACAGCACCGACGAGGACGGCGCCTTCCAGCTCGGCGGCATGGGCTCGGGCGACTGGAGCCTGTACGCGGTCCTGGAGTCGGTCTGCCCGGGCGACCCATCCTTCGTGCCGGTCTTCCATCCCGAGACCGTGAACCCGGACTGGACGGCCCCGATCACCCTCGCCACGGGCGAACAGCGAGATGGCGTGGCCTTCACGCTGCCAGCTGACGCCGACCAGGACGCCATGGGAGACCGCTGGGAAGACGAGGTGGGCCTCGACCCGACCTCGGACGACGCGGCCGACGACCCCGACGGGGACGGCTATGTCAACCTGGTCGAGTACCGCCTCGGCACCGACCCCTTCGAGGTGAGCGAGGCCGCGGGGTGTGGCGCCGAGGATGGCTGTCGCGACGGCTCGGCGGCCGGCCTGCTGCTCGTGTCGCTGCTGGGCCTGAGGCGACGGCGGCTGTGAGCACGGTGCCAGGGAGGGCCACGTCCGGCTGGCGCGGCCTCCTCCGGAGCCGGGGTCGTGCCATCGGCCTGGGCATCGTGGTGGGCGGACTGGCGCTGGCTCTCGCTCTGTGGGGTGTACCCCTGCGCGAGGTCGGCACCGCTCTGGCTGCCGCCCGCCCCGGCTGGCTGCTCGCCGTCGCCGCGGTGTTCCTCGTGCAGCAGCTGCTCCGAGCCTGGCGACAGCAGGTGCTGGTCCGTGTGGTGGCTCCGCACCACAGCTACCGCACCAGCCTCTCGGTGCTCTGCATCAGCTTCTTCTTCATCAACACCCTGCCAGCGCGCTTGGGTGAGCTCACTCGTCCCCTGCTCCTCCTGGAGCGAGACGATGTCCCGCTGGGTGCCGGCGTCGCCACCGTCTTCCTGGAGCGGTCCGTCGATCTCCTCGCCACCTTCGTGATGCTGGCCCTGGTGGTCCTGGTCCTCGATCTGCCCACCACCGTGGTGACCGTGGGAGACACCGAGGTGGACGTGATGAGCTGGGGCCGAACCGCAGCCGCCACGGCGATCCCCGTGGTGGTGGCTGGCACACTGGCGGTGGTGTGGCTGGGCCCTCGGCTGCTGCTGGCCCTCGCCCCTCTGGCTGCCCGCCCTGGATGGCTCGGTCGCATCGCCGGCACCCTCGTCGCCGCCAGCGAGGGCTTCGTCGAGGCGCTCGCGGTCTTTCGTCAGCCCTCGCGAGTGGCCCTCGTGGCCGGCCTCACCGTGGCCACATGGGCACTCACCATCGGCATGTACCCGCTCATGGGTCTGGCCCTGGGGCTCGGCGACCGCGTGGACTACGCCGGGGGTCTGGTCATCCTCGCCATCTCCATGATCGGGATGATCCTGCCAGCCGCACCCGGCTTCGCGGGCACCTATGAGGCCGCAGTGCGCGTGGGGCTCGCGCTCATCGGCGTGGCCGGGGTCGGTCTCCTGCCTGGCACCGAGATCAGCCTGGACGCGGTCGCCGTCGCCTATGCCCTGTGCTTCCACTGGTGGATCTACGTGGTGCAGGCCGCCACCGCCGTGGGCTTCCTGGCGGTAGATCGGATCTCGGTGCGGGCATTGATGGAGCGGCTGGCAGCCATCCTGCTGGCCCCTCCCCGCTCCTGACCGGTCCTGGCGCTCAGCTCTTCCGTCGCGCCCACAGAGCATGGGTGGGCTCCCCCCGCTCCACGAACTTGCGCTGGTAGTTGGTCATCACGTCGTCGTCCCCCCAGGGCAGACCGTTCTGCGCGGTGTCCTCGACACGGGCCAACAGGTCCCATGGACCATCCACCAAGGCCGCCTCGAGGCGGTCGACATTGTCGAGATGATCCGTCTTCAGGCGGAGCAGCGCACCCGGCTTCAGAGCCTCGGCTGCCCACGCCGCGAAGACCGGACCCATCATCCGCTTCTTCTCGTGCCGGTCCTTGCTCCAGGGGTCGGGGAAGTGCACGTACAGCGCATCCACCTCGTCTGGCGCGAAGATCTGGGAGAGCCACCAGGCGTCGTACCGGGCGATCCTCGCGTTCTGGAGACCCGCTGCCTGGATCTTCCGTGCACAGAGCACCACCCGCTTGAAGCGGAGCTCGATGCCAACGAACCGAACCCCAGGGTGGCGTGCCGCCATACCCGCAAGGAAGAAGCCGTTGCCTGCACCCACTTCCACGTGCAGCGGCCCAGACGGGTCCGCGAAAGCCGTCGTCCAACAGCCTCGGAAGGCTTCGGCCTGTTCACCCGTCACCACGGGTGGGCCGAACTCCCTGTGTCGCACCAGGTAGGGATTGACGTCTGGCCGTCGGTAGTCATCGGGCGCGCGATCGACGAAAGGCCGCGACTGGTTGCCACCGCTCATGGAGCCTCCACGCCCGTTGTCGGGCTCTCCGCGTTCGCCTTCCAGGCCGCACCATCGGCGTAGCGCTCCTTCTTCCACACGGGCACCCGCGCCTTGAGGGCGTCGATGGCAAACCGGCTGGCCTCGTAAGCTTCGACACGGTGCGGTGCGCTCACGGCGATCACCACGCTGGCCTCACCGATCTCCAGGGAGCCAGTGCGATGCACCATGGCCACGCGAGCGCCCGGCCAGCGAGTGGCCAGCTCGGCGGCGATGGCCTCCATCTGGGGCACCGCCATCTCGGCGTAGGCCTCGTAGTCGAGGCCCAGCACAGGCCGCCCATCGAAGTTGTCCCGCGCCACCCCCTCGAACACCAGAACCGCGCCCGCGCCGGGACGGCCCACCGCCTCGCGTACGACCGAGACATCGATGGGGCTCGCCTGCACAGCGAACATCAGCCACCTCCGAGGGGGGGGATGAACGCTACCTCGTCGCCCTCGACCAGGACGGCGGCCCGCGCCACGTACGCCTGATTCACAGCGAAAAGCACGGGGAGCTGGCCCTCGAGGCCGGGGGGAAAGAGGAGGTCGTAGAGGGCCGCAGCCGTGGTGCCAGGCGCGACCTCCACCTCCTCGAGCTCGCAGCCGCGCTGCTCCCGCAGCACAGCGAAGTGACGCACGTGGATCTTCATGTCCCGTCCATCGCCCGGCGAGACACTGGAGGCAAGCCCTGAGGACTCCGCGGTGGTGCAGCCGGACTATGCTGCCGCCATGCTCCGCTCCTCCAGCTTCGTCGGCGCGATGGTGCTCCTGGTCGCTTGCGGCACACCAGAGCCCGTGCTGAGCGGGGTCCCCGAGACCAACATCCTTGACGAGCCGGACGACGAGGGGACCCTGCCCGTCGAACGTGCGGCGGTCTATTCGCGACCCGCTGACGTGTACGTCGACGTGCGCCACCTGGGTGGCCGGAGCTTTCCCGGCAGTCGGGATGTCGTGGCCGACCAGCTGGGCGCCCTCCTCGAGAGCGAAGAGCTGGGGGGCGACAATGGCCAGGAGCTTCGCTTCGAGCGGGCCACCCTCCGGGTTGTCGACGACCTCATCTACATGGTCGAGGTGCCCCTGCCGGAGCCCCTCCGCCGCAGCGATGCGCTCGAGTACCTCGGCTTCCCCTCCCAGGTGGGCCGCTACATCGTCCTCCACCGCGAATACCGCCTCAACCACGAGTGGAGCTTTCGACGCATCCGCATGATGCGTGATTCACCCGACAACGAGCTCGTCAACAGCGTGGAGGCGTGGCGCTGGGTGCCCGGAGAACGCAGCCAACGACGTTGACTTCAGCCTGAAGGGCGGGCACGATCCCACAGGGTGTGCTGTCGGCGTCAGGTCCCCTCTCGGGGTCGGGAGAGCGCTGTGGACCGAGCCAGGAGGAGCGAGGTGTCCCGGGGCATTGTGGTGGGGACGAGGAGCGCGGGCGTGGCCATCGCTGGCTTGGCGCTCGCGGCTGCCGTGAGCCTGAGCGGCTGCAGTGAATTCTTCCTGCGGACCCAAGACCCCGTGGTCGACGAGCCTCCCGTCCAGGTAGAGGAACGGTTCACCCAGGCCTCTCTGCCCATGCTCGACCTGCTGTTCGTGGTGGACGACACCTCGTCCATGGAACACGAGCAGGGCTTGCTCCAGCACGCCCTGGCGGCATTGCCCGAACAACTCGACGACGCCGCGCTGAGCTGGCACTTGGGGGTGGTACGGACCGACCTCGGCAACGACGATGCGGGGCTGCTGCTGGGCGACCCCTGGGTCATCACCCAGGAGCTCCCAGATCCCGAGGCCGCCCTGGCCGCTGCAGCCGACGTGGGCATCGAGGGCTTGCCGCCAGAAGCGGGCCTCGCCGCAGCCTGGCTCGCGCTGAGCGCCCCCCTGCGGGACGGCGACAATCGGGGCTTCCGGCGGCCCGATGCCGCACTCCACGTGGTCGTCCTGAGCGACGATGACGACGACTCCAGCGACTTCTTGGACGAGGACCCCGGCACCCTCCTGCTGTCCTTCTTCGAGGAGGAGGCCGCGCTCTCCGGCCAGCCTGCGCGCCTGAGCGCCGTGGTTGGCCCCGAGCCCTCGGGTTGCAGCAGCGCAGACGGGGGGGACGCCGCCGCAGGCAGCGCATACCTCGCCTTGGCGGAGGCCACCGGAGGCGCGGCGCTGAGCATCTGTGAGCCAGACTTCGCGCCACTCCTCGACGCGGTGGGCGACCTCTCGGTGGCATGGCCCACCCGCTTCGAGCTCCAGGCCGAGGCGGTCGCCGACTCCGTGGCGGTGCGGATCGATGACGTCCGACAGGACACCGGCTGGATGCTCGAGGAAGGTGATGCGGCGGTGGTCTTCGACGAGGCTCCGGCTGCCGGCTCGGTGATCCAGGTTCGCTATGAGGTCGCAGAGTGATCGGGCGGTCCGCGTGAGGATCGTCCTGGTCGCCGCCGCCCTGATGGCCGGAGAGGCGCGAGCCGCCGAGCTGGTGGCCGAGTGGGATCTCTCGGCGAGCGACGAAGCTCTCGTGGCCGACGGATCTCGCATGCAGTGGGAATGGGGGCCGGTGGGGGCCGGACCCGGCTCCGGCCTGGCAGGCGCGGCGGCCTGGGGCACCATCCTCGATGGCGCCTACCTCCACACGGGCGACGAG
>JAERSX010000732.1 GCA_016845285.1 Deltaproteobacteria bacterium
GTCCGGTCGGAGGCCCAGGTACAGGCAGGCTTCCGCCGCGCCTTCTCGCGCCCACGATCGGGGCTGCGGTACGTGGGCGACGGGCGACCGTTCTGGCGGGAGGTGGTCGAAGAGGCGCTCGGGACCGACGACCTCGTGATCTTCGAGGAGATCTACGCCTGGTACACCCGCCGCGAGGCCTGGCGCGTCGATGGCGACCTCGCGGAACTGGCACAGCGCTGGCGGGCCACCGGACGTCCATGCGGCCTGGTCTCCAACTGGGATCTTCGCCTGCGACCGCTCCTCGACCTGCTCGGGATCCTCCCCCACTTCGATGTGGTGCTGGTGTCAGCCGAGGTCGGCATCGAGAAGCCCGCATCCCCCATCTTCTCAGCGGCCTGTGCGGCGCTGGGGACGGCTCCGGGGGCCACACTGCACGTGGGTGACGACCCGCACTCCGACGTGGCGGGCGCTCGCGCGGCCGGCCTGCACGCCCACCTCTGGACCGGGGCAGCCCCACCCTTGGAGGCCAGGCTCTGGCCTCAGAAGTCGATGTGCATGCCCAACAACGGCAGCAAGGGTGGCCCTTCCACGTAGGCCTCCTCGCTGTAGTCGAAGCTGAAGGCCGGGTAGAGCACGTTGCCCGAGGGCGGCACCCACCACAGGGCGAGGTAGGCGCCCAGTCGCCAGCGTTGAAACGTCCAGGTGCGGTCGATCTGGAGGTCGAGCTTCTGGTAGGCCGGCAGCCGGGCGCTGTAGTCCTCGCCCAGCACCGCTTCGTAGCGATCCTCGTCGCCCAGGTAGAGGCCGTCCACCACCGGGGTGTAGGGCAGCCCACTCCCCCAGCGGTAGCGAACCCCCAGCGTCCAGCCATCGACAGGCTCCCAGGACCCCACGAGGTTGACGGCAACGGGCTGGTCGTAGGCGAAGACATGGCCATCTCGCCTCGCGCGCCCGAGGCTGAGCGACGCCCATGAGAAGAAGCGATCACGCAGGCGGTAGCGGCTCTGGATCTCCAGCCCCACCGCGTCACCGTCGACACGCACGGGGTCGCCCGCAGAGGTGCGACTCCAGGTGTTGGTGATGCGCTTGCCCCAGAGATCGAGGCCCAGCTCCCAGCGGCCCGCCACGGCCAGGTCCATGCCGACCGCAGCCTGCTCGGAGCGGGCCAGGCTCGCGTCTGCCAGGCCGTCGGCTCCGAGGAGGTCGGTGGGGGGAGACTGGCTGTAGCGACCAGCTGCGGCGCGTATGTGGAAGTCGGGGGCGACCTCGCTCTGCAGACCCAGTCGGGGATCGAGCGCCCAGTCGCCCTCCGCGCTGTCGATGAGCCCGCGCAGACCGAGGTGCATGCGGGTGCGGCCCAGGTGGATCCGAGGCTCCACCCAGGGCCCCAGACCCAGACGTACCTGGCGTTCATCCACCGCGAGACCACGCGCCAGCATGGGCGCCTCCCGGGTCAGCTCGGGGATGGCACCCGTGGGGTCGGCGAGGCGCTGAAGCCGGGAGAGGCGGGCGTCCAGCCCCGCGCTGAGCCAGTCCCGATCACCCGACCAGGCGAGGAGCTGGTGACGCAGGACCAGGTAGTCCTCGTCACGGAGCTCGGACGACGCCGGCAAGGTTCCGCTGCCCCGGTCCCGCACCGCCCCCACCGATGTGCGCAGATCCACCTCACCGGTGCGGTTGTGGGCCTGGCCGATGAGGGCATGGAAGGCCCGACGGTAGGTGAAGGCCGGGTTGTCCTCCTGCTCCAAGGGGTCGAGGAGCTCGGTGTCACCGGCGTAGCGGCCATAGCTATCGCCCGCCCCCAGGGCGATGAGGCGGTAGCGCTGGTCGGCTCCAGCTTCGTGGTCGACCTGGCCGAGGTAGTCCCAGAACACCGGCCAGAGGGTGTACTGGTCGTTGCTGTCCTCGGCGAGGTCGAGGTACGAGCGCCGACCCGAGACGGCAGCAGCGGTTCCCTCGCCCAGCGGCGCGGTCGCATAGCCGCCGCCCATGATGAAGTTGACGTTGGCACCGCCGTGGAGCTTCGCGGGGTCTGGACGCTGGGTGCTCACGGCGACGACGCCGCCGGTGCTGTCGCCGTAGCCAGCACCAAAGGTGCTCGGGTAGACCGCCACCTCGTCCAGGAGCCGAGTGTGGATGACCGAGGCGTACTCCTGGAAGTGGTACAGGTACGGAAGCTCGACGTCGTCGACATAGATCCGCGACTCCGCCGGCGCGGATCCGCGCAGGGCGATGTCTCCGGAGGCCGGCGAGTACTCGGGGGTGAGCGTGACCCCGGGCAGGGCCTGGATGAGGCGGAGAGGATCGGCATGGGTGCCCGGGGTCTCGAGCACGCGTTCGCGGTCCAACACCTGTCGGGAGACGTGGGGCGATGCACGGCGCGCCTCGACCACGATCTCGAGGGGCGCCGCGTCCGGCACCAGCCAGACCGTCACCGGAAGCCCCGGCACCGTGATCTCCAGCTCCTGTGGCGCGTGCACTTCGCTCGCGACGACCACGCGGTGGGTGCCCTCGGGCACTTCTAGCGAGAAGCGTCCGTCACGATCGGTGCGAACCTCCACGTCGGCCACCCGCACCCAGGCGATGTCGACGGGATCGCCGCTGCCCCGCTCGCGAACCTGCCCGTCCAGGGTGGCCGCCTGGGCGGCCGCCACCACCACCAGCAGACTCACCACGTCGTCACCACCACCCGCTTCCCGAGCATGTCGGGGCGCGGACAGCGGCCCTCCGCGATCCAGGCCAGGCGGAACGGGGTGTCGCCGGAAGCGCAGGCGAGGGGCTCCATTTCGTCGAGGTTCTCGACAGAAGCAAGGTCTTCGAGGGTCAGCCCGGCGAGGCCCTGGGCTTCGACGAAGGTGCCTGCGACCAGGCCGGACTCTGCAGAGACCTCGCCTGGAAGCAGCCGTCCCTCGTGGCGCCACCAGGGGCCCTCTTCACCCACGGCCACGTCGAGCCAGAGCCACCGGTTGGCTCCCTCACCGCCGAGATGCAGGGCGAGGAGGCTGTACAGACCGTCGCCGAGGGACTCTCTGGAGACGACCTCCCCGTCCTCGAAGACGACGTCTTCGGCGAGGAAGTCCGCGCTGCGCTCGTCCAGCTCGAGGACGGTGCCGGCTCCATCGGCACGCATCCAGCGAACGAGGCCTTCCCCGAGCTCGCTCCCCCCGGGCTCGCCCAGCTCCAGGCGGGCCGCGAGCCCGGTCGCCACCGAGTCGTCGACAGGCTCGGCCTCCATGGCCTCCCGTTCTTCCCGCTCGAGCTCGCTCTGGCGCAGATCCACCTCAGCGCGCATCAGGGCGAGCTCTGCCGGTAGATCCGCGACGCTGACTTCCGCCCGGCGCACGACCCCGTCTGGCGAGGTTGCCTCCAGCTCCAGGGTGCCGGGCCCCGGCACCTCGACCCCGAAGCCCAGGCCCAGGGGTTCCCCGTCGAGGCTCCAGCTCAGCACAGGGGCCTCTTCGTGGAAGAGACCTTCGCCGCTCCAGACCGCGGCATGGGCCACGCCGTCGTGCACCCCAAGGCCAGCGATCCGGAAGGGGCCGAGCTCCTGCCGCGACACGGTGAAGGAGGCGTCGCAGCCGGAGAGCAGCAGCACGCCCGTGACGACCCCGGCGCGGCTCAGGTCCACTCCGCCACCAGCCTCGGCAGAGCGGTCTCGGCCCCCTCGGCGATCACCTCGTCGAAGGCGCCGCCCGTCGGATCCGGGTTGACCTCGAGGCACCATGCACCGGCCCTGCGTGCCAGCTCGCAGAAGCCGGCTGCCGGGTAGACCACCCCCGAGGTCCCCACGCTGACGAAGAGGGTCGCGCGAGAGAGCAAGCCCGCGATGGTGTCCATGTGCTGTGGCATCTCGCCGAACCACACGATGTGAGGCCTCAGTGCCGCACCACAGACAGCACAGCTTCCGCGCGCACCACGGTCCGTGCCGACGTCGACGACCGGGTGGCCAGGACTACGACTGCAGCGCACCCGCCACAGGGTGCCGTGCATCTCGATCACCTCGGGAGATGCGGCCTCGTCCACGACGGCGGATGCTTGGATGAGGCCGTCCACGTTCTGGGTGACCAACGAGACCCGACCAGGCCCCAGCGCCCCCTGCAAGGCGACCAGCGCCCGATGACCCGCGTTGGGATTCACACCGTCGATCACCTCGCGGCGCATGGCGTAGAAGTCCAGGACCAGCTCGGGATCGCGGGCGAAGGCCTCTGGAGTGGCCAGATC
>JAERSX010000733.1 GCA_016845285.1 Deltaproteobacteria bacterium
GTCCAGAGCTGGTAGCGCTCGGACTCACGACCCACGAACGCGGGCGGCGTCAGACCAGAGAGCACGGTGGGCCGGGGCCCGGCCACCACCGGCTCCGGAAACTCATGGAGCACCACGGGTCGACGGGCCAGGACTCGGAGCGCCCGCATGGCTGACCCGGCGTCGCTCAGGATCTCAGCGCGCGTCTGCTGAACCCAGCTGGAGAAGCCGGTCGGCACATCCAAGCGGCGAGCCCACCGCGAGGCGATCGTGCTCAGATCTGCCAGATCGACACCGGGCCCCTCGGGCAACACCACGAACGGGCTCGCCAGCGGGTCGAGGCGCACCCCGGTGTCGGTTCGATCCAGACCGAAGAACGAGAGTCCACCGAGGAGGTGGCCCTCGGCGTGGCAGACAGCGATCTCGCCGAGCAAGCTCATGAGATCGTCGACCAGCTCCTCCCAGTCACCGCGTGCCTCGGGACCCAGCGCCGAACCGCGTGCCTCCATGACCACCCAGGGCGTGTCCTCGAGGACCAGGTCGTCTTCATCGCCGGCGCTGGGGCTGAGCATCCCCAGGTCCAGGACCTGTCGCAGAGCAGGGCCCTGCAGACGAGCAGCACGTGCGAGCACCTCCCAACGAAGGTGCAAGGGAATGGCGCCGCCGCTGGAGTGAAAGAGGCGAAGCTCCCCGTCCAGGTCGAGGTCGTCACGTCGCACCCGCCACCGGGGCCCATGAGGCCCCGGCTCCAGCGGCTTGAGGAGCATCCATCCCCCCACCGTGTCGTGGCCACGTGACATGCACGCAATCATACGTGCGTGCTCCTTGACCGAGCACAGGGGCCCTGCCTATGGTCCGCCAGCGTGGGATCCGTCCCCCGCTGGCACCGAGGGAAGCAGGCGTGAGTGATCAGAGCAGTATCGGGCAGACCCTTGGCGCCGCCGTGCCCGCCGCGGCGCTCGCCCTCCTCCTGGGCTGCGCCGTGGGTGCAGGCGTCGGCTACGTCGCCCACGCAACCCTCAGCGAGCCCACCGTGGTGATCCCCCCGGCCGCCATCATCAAGGAGGAGATCTCCGACGAGGATCTCGCCACCTTGTGCGAAGACCTCACCGAAGACGAGGCCAGCCGCGCGCGCGAGGCCCAGGGTCGTGTCGAGTCCCTGCAGAGCGAGCTCGAGGCCAAGGAGGCCGAGCTCGCCCAGATCAAGAAGGACGCCGCGGGCGACGAGGACAAGAAGGCAGCCGCCCGAAAGAAGTGGCGCGAGATGGAGGCCGAGATCGAGGAACTGCGCGGCACCCTCGAGGTGGCCGAGCAGGAGCGTGACCAGGCCCGCAAGGAGCTCAAGGAGACGATCGTCGCCCTGGACAAGCAGATCAAGAAGTCGAACCGGCTCAAGCAGAAGGCCGAGGTCTTCCGCGAGAAGGCCAAGGAGTACAAGGAGGAGAGCACCCAGAACCTCTGGTCCTCCTTCAGGAACGACGCCAAGGTCCAGATCTGCGACCGGGGAAGCCGCAAGCGCCACGAGAACTGCCACGCCGCCGTCGACTCCGCCTTCGGCACGCGGATGCGTGACGCCTTCTCCGTCTGCGTCGACACCTACCAGGCCGTGCCGGTGCTCAAGCAGGCCGAGAAGGACGAGCAGCTCCCCCAATTCGCCAAGTGGCTGCCCGACGACAACAAGTTCACCAAGAAGAACTGGTACGTCATCTTCTGCGACCCGACCCTGCCCGAGGCCGGCGTAGACGCATCCCTCGAAGCCCACGACGCCGACATCGATGGCCCCGAAGACACCCTGTCGGCGCTGGGCATCAAGGGCGTGGGCGACGGCAACGGCGGTGCGGACGCCCCGAGTGACTTCGACGACGACGGCAGCTTCGATCTCGACGACGAGGAGGACCTCGACGACTTCGACATCGGTGACCTCGACCCCTAGGCCCGGGCGTCCCTAGGCCCGGGCGTCCCTAGACCGAGGCATCCTTTCGCAGGACATGCCGCCGGCGCCAGCCCCGCCCCACCCGGTAGCGATCACTCTGCACCCTGGTGAAGCCGTCGTGGGCCTCGGTGTCCTTGTCGCCGGTGAGCAGCACGGCCAGCCCCCCCGGCCGCAGCAGGCGCCCGGCGTCCACGAGGTAGGCCACGGGCTTCCGGTAGGCCCGGCTGATCACACCGTCGAAGTGCTCGTCCTCCAGGGCCTCGCTACGTCCGTGCACCACGCGCGCACCGGGCAGACCGGCCTCGGCGAGAACACGCTCCAAGAAGACAGCCCGTTTGCGGCGGCTCTCGACGAGCCAGACCTCAGCCCCGGGGTGCCGCGCAGCCAGGGCGATGCCCGGAAAGCCGGCTCCGCTGCCGAGATCGGCCCAGAGGCCCCCTGCGTCGAGCCCCGCCACCGCACCGGCCGCGTCCTGGAAGTGGGGCTCGAGGGGACCCGGCCCGACGAGGTCCATGGCCCCGCGCCACTTCTCCAGCAGCCTGTAGTGAGCCTCCTCAGCTGACGTCTTCTTCACGCCGAGCGCCGCGCCAGGTACACCGCCAGCACATCGACCGCGGCCGGGGTGATGCCTGGGAGCCGGGCCGCAGCCCCCAAGGTGGCGGGCCGGGCAGCCTCCAAGCGCTCGGCCACCTCGTGACGAATGCCGGGCACCCGGAAGTCGAAGTCGTCGGGGAGCATCACCGTAGACATGCGCCGGGTACGAGCTGCGCGCTGCGCCTCCCGGGCGAGGTAGCCGGCATACTTCACATCGGTCTGGACCTGCTCAGCGGCGGCGAGCGGGAGCTCCGGCACGCCGTCTACCAGAGCACCCAGGTCGGCCCATCCGAGCTCGGGACGGCGCAACAGCTGCGCCACGTCCTGCACCTGTCGTGGCGGCGCCTGACCCACCGCCTCGAAGCGGCGCCGTGTCTCGGCCGATGGACGCACCCGTGCATGGTCGACCCAGGCCCGACCGCGCGCGATGGCCTCGCGGTGGGCCACGAAGCGGGTCCAGGCCCCATCGTCCAGCAGGCCATGGTTCCGAGCGATGGGCATGAGTCGGCGATCGGCGTTGTCTTCCCGAAGCAGCAGACGGTGCTCGGCCCGGCTCGGGAACATCCGGTAGGGCTCGCCGCCCACCCCCCGGGTCACCAGATCGTCCACCATCACCCCGATGTAGGCCACGTCCCGACCGAGGCGGAAGGGCTCGCCCAGACACGCGGACACACCGGCGATCAGCCCTTGTGCGGCGGCCTCCTCGTAGCCACTGGTGCCGTTGACCTGCCCCGCCAGGTACAGCCCCGGCACCCCTCGATGCTGGAGCCCATGATCGAGGTCTCGGGGGTCTGCGAAGTCGTACTCCACGGCGTAGCCGTGCTGCAGGATGCGAGCCTGCTCCAGCCCCGGGATGCTCTGGACCACCTGCTCCTGCACCTCGGCGGGCAAGCTGGTGGACAGGCCGCTCACATAGACGCGCGGCGTGTCCAGGCCCTCGGGCTCCAAGAAGAGCTGGTGGCGCTGTCGGTCCGGGAAGCGGACCACCTTGTCTTCGATGGACGGGCAGTAGCGGGGGCCACGACCCTGGATGGCGCCCGTGAAGAGCGGGCTGCGATCGAGGCCCGCGCGGATCAAGGCGTGGGTCTCGGGCGTGGTCGTGGCGACGTAGCAGTCCCGCCGCGGCAGCCGAGCCGTGGGCGGGGTGAACGAGAAGTGCCCATCCAGCACGACGTCGGTCTGCTTGTCGAGGCGCTGCCAGGCGATGGTGGCGGCGTCCAGGCGCGGCGTCGTGCCCGTCTTGAGGCGTCCCAGTCGCAAGCCGGCCGCGCGCAGGCTCTCGGACAAGGCGCCCGTCGACCGGTCCCCGATGCGCCCACCCTCTTCCCGCTCGGCACCACAGTGCATGACGCCGGCCAGGAAGGTGCCCGTGGTCAGGATCACCCCCCCAGCGCACACCATGGTGCCGTCGGCCAGGGCCACCCCACGGACACCGTCATCTCCGAGGAGGAGCGTGGAGACCTCGCCCTCGACGACCTGCACACCAGCCGCGTCGAGCGTGGCCTGCATCACCCGTGGGTAGCGGGCGATGTCCACCTGGGCCCGACTGGACTGCACCGCCAGCCCCTTGCGGGTGTTCAGCCGCCGGAATTGGATGGTCGCCGCATCGGCCACCTTCGCCATCGCCCCGCCCAGGGCATCGATCTCCCGAACGAGGTGCCCCTTGGCCAGGCCACCCACCGCCGGGTTGCACGACAGGCGGCCGATGTGGCGACGCTGGAGGGTGACCACCACGACCTGGCGACCCAGGCGACGTGCGGCGAGGGCCGCCTCGCACCCCGCGTGGCCAGCCCCGACGACGACGATGTCGGCGGTGTACTGCATGCCCCCCGATCTAACCGAGGGGCCAGAACCGGAGCACCGATCTGCGGCCGGGGTTGGACTCGAACCAACCGAAGACGGCGAATGGTGCCGCCGACGCAGCCCCCTGCCCGGCTTCAGTCCGCCCCGACCCGTGGCGGCGGGTACGAGGAGGTGAGATCAAAACAAACAGTGCACGATGTAACGCGATTCGATCACCTTACTGGACCACCCGCTCGGTCTCGGGTTCCTGTCCACCGTCCGTCCCTGCCGACATTGGACGGGCCAACACCTCGATCCCTTCGATGATTACGTCGTTAATCGGCCGATCGAGCCGGCCCCGGGGAAGGCGGCTGATCACCCTGACAAGATCCGTGCTCGTGTCATCACATCGCCCGAAGATCGTATGGGAACCGTTCAGCCAAGCAGCCGGCGCCTCGGTGATGAACCACTGTGACCCGTTCGTGTCCGGGCCGGAGTTGGCCATGGCGAGCACGCCCGGCCGGTCGAAGCGGAGGTCGGGATGGACCTCGTCGGCGAAGGCGTAGCCCGGCCCACCCGAGCCTGTGCCCGACCGATCGCCACCCTGGATCATGAAGTCCGGGATGATGCGGTGGAGCGCGGTGCCGTCGTAGTACGGGCCGGCGACCACCTCCATGGTGGACGGATCGAGCCAGGGG
>JAERSX010000734.1 GCA_016845285.1 Deltaproteobacteria bacterium
CACCAGCTCGGCGGGCTGGCCCAGCGCGAGCAACACCGGCTCGGCCACCCACATGGCCCCCATCACCGGCACGCTCACCACCAGCGAGAGCACAACACCCTGGGCCAGGCCCCGCTCCAGGGCGTCGTGGTCGCCGGCACCGTGGGCTTGGGCGAAGACGGGATCGAGCCCCCGCATGACGCCCAGGGCCATGATGAGCACCCCGAACGACCAGATGTGGCCGATGGCCACGGCAGCGAGCACATCCTCGCCGAGGCGCCCCGACATCACCACGTCGGCGATGCCGATGCCCATCCAGCCGAGCTGACCCAGCACCACCGGCCAGGCGAGCCGGGACAACACACCCAGCTCACCGCGAGGGGCCCCCTCAGCAGAGGGCGAGGTCTCGGCGCCCGTGCTCAGGAGGCCTGGGGCGCCACGGAGACCACCGCACCCTTGCCCTGCTTGAGGGCCTTGCGCGCCAGACCCTCGGCGTCGTCGGCGTAGCGAGCAGTCACGTCGACGGTCACCTGGACCGTGTAGGTCTGCTCCGGTGCATCGGCGTCGAAGGTCGCGCTCAGATCGGCATCGAGCGGGGCGTCCACCTTGCCCATGGCCATGCCGGCAGAGTCGTAGCCGAAGACCTTGCGGGGCTTGAGCGTCACGCCAGGCAGGTGGGTACCGAGCAGCGCGATGCCGGCCACGTCGCCCACGTCGTAGGCGTTGTCCTTGTTGGCGACGATCTGCAGCTCGCCCTGAGCTGGAGAGACAAAGGTGTAGATGAAGAGCTGGTCGGTCTTCTCGTGGGCCTTCTTGGCGATGGCCTTCATGGCGTACACGGGCATGGCGGTCTCCGAGTCCCGAGGCCTATAAGCAGGTGAGGTGAAACGCATCGACCCCACCGTCGGACCCCGGGCCGGCCTCTACGCCCACTTCCGGGCCTTCCGCCAGCCCATGTTCACCCTCGGCAGCCCCGTACGGCTGGACGCGGCCGCGCTGAAGCCTCGCGGCGGGCTGTTCGGCACGCTGCTGCATGCCGCCATGGGCGCCGCCAACGACGTGCCCCAGCTGCGCCAGCGCATCCATCACGAAGACGGCACCGATGTGGTGGTGGAGCACCCGGCGGTCCACGCCACCTGCACCGCCGCCACGCCAGAGGGCGCCTTCAACTTCTGCTACGTGCCCTGGGAGCCCGACCCCACGGCCTTCCTGGATGCCTTGCCTGGCCGGTTCGAGTCGGCCGCAGAGCGGCCCTTCGACCTCAGCCAGGAACACCGCGACGACCTGCTCTTCATCAGCACGGTGCCCTGGGTGCCCATCCATGCCGTCGTGCACGCCAGCTCCGGAGACCCCCACGACAGCGTCCCGCGCGTGCTGTGGGGCCGAACCGAGGGCGACCAGGTGGTGGTGCACCTGACCGCCCACCACGCGCTGGTCGATGGCCGCCACGTGGCCCGGTTCTTTGAGTGCATGGCGGCGCGCCTGGACGCCCTGGCCGCGACCCAGGGTTAGACCCAGGCATGCGCCGACACCAAATCCTCTTGGCGACCCTGCTGCTGGCGATCACCGCCGCCTGCACAGACCTGGTCACCCGCGAGACCCTGAGCATCGATGCCGCCGGCATCCACGCCATCCAGACCTCGAGCCTGCCGGGAACCCTGCGGATCAAGGGCAAGGGCGACCGCGACGAGATCCAGGCCATCTTCAAGCTGAAGCGCCAGGTGAGCGTCGAAGAGGACACCGGCCTCGAAGACTCCGGATCCAACGATGCGGACACCGGCTGGACCGACGAGACCGCTGCGCTGGAGCTCACCGTGGGCCTCCAGAACCAGGGGGGCGTCGCCGTGCTCAGCGCCGACCTCGGAGCCCTCGACCCGGGCGACTACTGGCTCAAGACCAAGGTGTTGGTGCCGAGCGGCCTCGACGTGCAGACCAGCCTGGTGGCCGAGTCCGTCGAGCTCGACGACGTCGGTGCCGTCGAGATCCTGGATGGAGCCGGGTCCATCCAAGTCCAAGGCGCCGTGGGCAACGTCGACATCAGCGACGACAGCGGCAGCGTCACGGTCCTCGACGTCGACGGCAACGTCAACATCGTCGACAGCGGCGGCCGCATCGTGGTGAAGCACGTCGACGGCAACGTCGAGATCCGAGACGGCCGCGGCAGCATCAAGGTGCGCGACGTGTCCGGCAAGGTGACCATCTGGGACACCCAGGGCAAGCAGAACATCAAAGACGTGGGCGAGACCGAGATCCACGACGAGGCCGGGTGACGGGGACCCGCGCCCCAGGGTCACCACCACCTCCATCCTGGCGCGAGGCCTGCGCCACCTTCGCCGAGCAGCACGGCGGCGACGAGGTGCTGCCCACGCTGTCGGCCTTCTCACGGGGAGAGCGGTCGACCGGCGGGCAGTCCTTCGCCGAGCTGCGGACGCAGGCCCAGCAAGACCAGGCCCCGGCCATCCGCGCCACCCTCACCGGCGAGGTCGACGCAGCCCAGGCCGCCATGTTCGCCAGACGGCGCACCGATCTGGGCCGCCTCCTCGCTGGACTGGACGGACCGGCCGCTCGGATCCTCGAGGTGGGGCTCTGGCAGCGGGTGGACCAGGTGCTGACCGGCCCTGCGCCACGTGCGCTGCGGGTGCGTGCGGTGGTGGACTTCTACCTGAGCCAGGCCGCACTGCTGCGCCCCGGAGCCACCGACGGGCCCGATGTGAACGGGCTCATCGGCGATCTGGAGTGGCGCGCGGTCGCACGCGGCGTGGCCCACGCACGCCTCGAGGGGCCCTCGTGGCGCGGCCCGGTGCACGTGAACCTGCTCCGCCTGCGGGGGGTCCGGCTGGAGGCCCACGACACGCGCGGCATCCCCGACTTCGCCACCTGGAGCCAGACCCAGGGGGCCGCCGCAGCCTTCTCGGGTGGCTTCTTCCTGTACAGCGAGCCCGACATCACGCCGCCTTCGCGCCGGGGCGACCCCGTCAACCTGCTGGTGAGCCAGGGCCGGGTCCAGAGCCCACCGCTCTACCCACGAAGCGCCTTGGTGCAGCGGGCCGACGGCACCGTGTCCATCGAGGTGATCGGCCTCGAGAACGCCACGATCGGAGCCGCCGATGGCGCCTCGTGGCGGCCCGTCGCTCGCACACCTGGCCCGGGTGAAGTGCGGGCATGGACCCGCGTGCACGGGCGTGTCGCGCCCCCCTGGTCGGGCGACACCCTGGCCGTCGTGGGCACCCAGGCCTGGCCGACCTCCTCTCGTGAGGTCCCTCTCCACGGCGTGCTCCTCGACCTGCCCCCCGGCGCGGCCGGGGCGGCGGGCACGGTCGGCTGGACCCTCGACGAGCCCGTGACCACCGGGCTGAGCGGGGGCCCCCGTCTGCTGGGCAGGATCGACACCCTCGAGCTGGAGGCCGAGGGCTTCGCCGGAAGCGCTCCGCCCATCACCTTCTCCCAGGACGAGACCTTCGATCAGAACCTGCTGCCACGACTGGGGGTGGGTCTTCACCCCGACGGCTGCGTGATCGTCGCAGCCATCGACGGGCGCAACGTGGACCGGGCCGTCGGCATGACCCTGCGCCAGACCGGTGAGCTGCTGGCCGCCCTCGGCTGCACGGAGGCCCTCAACCTCGATGGCGGAAGCTCCAAGCGAATGGTCGTCGGTGGCGAGGTCGTCGACCTGCCGAGCACAGAGGTCGTGGCCGGTGCCACCGGCGCAGCGCGGGTACGGCCGGTCCACACGGGCGTGCTGGTGTTCGAGGACGGGTGAGCCTCAGAGCCGCAGCAAGACGGTGCCCTTGGCAAAGACGGTGCGCTCCTGGGTCTCCGGCCCCGCCGAGAGGTCGGTGGACTCGGCATAGCCCACGTACAGGGCCGTCCCGGGGTGAGGCAGGTAGCGGAGCAGAGCCGACGAGATGAGCCCGGTGTCCACGGCATTTCCGTGGACCGCCTCCCCCACGAGGCGCAGTCCCCAGGCCTGGCTGAACTGCCACTGCAGGCGTAGCCGCTGTCGCCAGGCCGTCTCCTGGGGGCTCCCCTCGGGCATGAAGCGCTGGTGCGTGGTGCGGTGGTCGAGGCGGATGCCCGGCGTGGGACGCAAGGTCGTGCCCCAGCCGGCGGCCACCGCCTGGGCCGGCACCAGCTCGCCGAAGTCGATGGTGCGCGACAGGCTCGCCCAGGGGTTGAGCACCAACCAGCTCGTGAGATCGGCGCTGTAG
>JAERSX010000735.1 GCA_016845285.1 Deltaproteobacteria bacterium
CATGCACCCTGGCCGCGTTCAGCCCTGACGGCACCGTGGAGTGGGTGGCCACAGAGCTCGCCATCGACTGCGGCGGCCATGCCCCTGCCATCGCGGACTTCGAGGGGGACGGCACCGTCGAGGTGGTCGTCGGGCCTCACATCGTTGAGGGCGCCACCGGCGTGCTGCGCACCTCCGGGACCGCAGGCCAGGGTCGCTTCGCCGCCTACGACGAGCTCGGCTACCACAGCATCGTCATCGATCTGGAAGGGGACGGCACCCAGGAGCTGGTAGCTGGCCCCACGATCTACGGACCCGATGGCACCGCTCGCTGCACCGCTGATGGCCTCGCTCCCGACGGCTTCACCGCCGCGGCCGACCTGGATCTGGACGGCCAAGGCGAGGTCTTGCTGGTGGGCAATGGAGAGGTGGGCATCTACGAGGCAGACTGCACCGTGAGTGCTGGATGGACCCTCCCTGGCCATGGCACCGGCGGCCCTCCCACCATCGGAGACTTCGACGGCGACGGAGATCCGGAGATCGGCATCGCGGCCGCAGACGTCTACGCGGTCTACGAGGCGGATGGCTCCACGCTCTGGACCGCACCCGTCGCAGACGCGTCTTCCCACGCCACGGGCTCGGTGGTCTTCGACTTCGAGGGGGACGGCAAGGCCGAGGTGGTCTACGCAGACGAGACCCGCCTGTGGGTCTTCGCTGGAGACGACGGCCGCGTCCGGCTGGAGTCGACCTTGCACGCCAGCCGCACCCTGCACGAATACCCCACGGTGGCCGATCTCGATCACGACGGCAGCACCGAGATCATCCTCCCGCAGGGCGGCGGCCACGCAAACGAGGGAATCAACGGACTGGTGGTCCTGGGCTCGGAGGACAACAGCTGGACCTCGAGCCGCCAGGTATGGAACCAGCACGCCTACTCGATCACCAACATCGAAGACGACCTCAGCGTGCCCGCACCCGCTGCGCCCAACTGGCCGGCACACAACACCTTCCGCAGCGGTGACCTGCACCCGACCTCGGGCGGACTCTCACCAGATGCCGTGCCACTAGCCGACGTCTGCCTCCTGGAGTGTGAGGCAGGTCGGGTGGTGGTCAGCGTGGCCCTGGGCAACGGCGGAGCAGGCTCGTTGCGCGCCGATGTGCCCATCTCCATCTACGCGGGCCCAGAGCACGCCCCCACCCACCTCTTCACCGTCTGGACCGACGAGATCGTGGTGCCTGGCTCCACCACCACCGAGGTCAGCATCGAGGTCCCCCTCGAGCTGCTCGGCGATGAAATTCTTGGCGTGATTGTCGATGACGCTGGAGGCGCCGGCTACGTGCCCGAGTGTTCCGAGGAGAACAACGCCCTGTGGATCGACGACCCCCTATGTCCCTGAACGCCGCCACCCCTGCCGTCTGGCTGTGCCTGCTCTCCTTGTTGGGATGCGGGCCGGCCAACCCACCGGGTGAGACCGGAGCGCTCGTGAGCGACACATCTGGGGTCCGCGTCTCCCACGACGCCCTCCACCTCGGCACGGTCACCGTGGGAGACACCGCCACGGGCTCGGTGGCGCTCCTCAACCTGGGCGAGACGCAGGCCCTGCTGTCCATCTCGCTGGAAGCCGAGCTCCTCTACACCTACGCCTACAGCCCGGACACCATGGTGCTGGGGGCAGACGACACCGAGAAGATCGAGGTCAGCCTCACCCCCGAAGGCTGGGGCAACCACGCCGCGACCTTGTACATCGACGACCACGAAGGCAACGCGCTCTTCGAAGTCGCGGTCTCCGCTGACGTCGACTCGCGCTGAGCGCCAACGAGGAGCACGTCAGCTCCAGCGGCCGTCCGCCTCCAGCGCATCGACGATGGCGGTGTGCAGCGCGGGTCGGAAGGCACGGAAGGCAGCGAGACGTGGCGTGACCGGAGCACCGGGGACCGCACCACCTGCGATCTCCGGGTGTACCCGGTTGCTCAGCATCGCCACCACGATGCCCTGCCGGGGTGCGATCCAGAGGGTGCAGCCGGTGAAGCCCGTGTGGCCCACCCCATCGAGGGGCCAGCGCGGCCCGGCGGTGCTCGCACCGGGCGTCACGCCGTCCCAGCCCAGCCGGTGGCTGCCCGGACCCTGAAGGGAGAATGCCTGGCGCACGAGGCCGGGCGGCAAGCCCCCGTGATGCCCCTGGTAGGCCCGAAGCTGCCAGGCGGCCGCCGCGGCCACTCCGCGAACCGAGCCGAAGAGACCCGCGTGCGGCGCGCGCCCTCCCATGACGGCGGCGTTGAGATCGTGCACCTCCCCGATGACGACCCGTCCGCGCTGCGGGCAGTCTTCGGTGGCCGCCGCACCAGGCCAGCCCCAGCGGAGGTCGGCCTCCGCTGGCAGCTCGACGTGTCGCTGCCAGAGCTCATCGATGCGGGCACCGCCGACAGTCTCCAGCACGGCGCCCAGCGTGAGGAAGCCGAGGTCGGAGTAGATGTGGCTGGCGCCAGGGCGATCGCGGGGTCGAGACCTCTGCGCCGCCCCGTAGACACGCTGCCGGATCTCCGCGGTGCCCCAGGCATCGTGAGCGCCCACGACCTCGTCGAACAGGGGCAGCCATGCCGCCAGGCCGCTGCTGTGTTGCAGCAGGTGGCGGATGCGCACATCAGGCGGCCCCTGGCCGAGCACCGAGCGCACCTCGGTCTCGAGGGACAATGCACCTTGAGAGACGAGAGACAGGCAGAGGGGCACCGTCGCCAGCACCTTGGTCAGCGAGGCGAGGTCCCAGGGCTGGTTCTCGGCGACCGCACGAAATCGAGGGCGGAGCTCTGCAGCGCCAGCTTCGTGGACCCAGAGTTCCTCGTTCGCTGTGCGGACACAGACCGCACAGCCAGGCATCACCCCCGCCTCCAGGGCCGCGGTGACGAGCCCCTCAGTCCGGGACCACATCGAGCCCTCCCGGGTGGAGACGGGCCGCCGCACCCACGTCCCAGGCAATGTTCCGCGCCCCATGCCCGACGGGCAGATCGGTCACCACAGGCACGCCCAAGGGGCCGAGGAGCTCGATGAACAGCTCTTCGATCCCCCAGTCCGCGTCCGCCGGGAAGTGCGTCCCCATAAATTGTCCCAGCGCAACACCACGCACACCGGCCAGGGCGCCCGACTGGACGAGCTGGGTGAGCAATCGATCGAGACGGTACGGAGCCTCCCCGACCTCCTCGAGCAAGACGATCGCACCCTCGCCTCGGAAGGCCCATGGCGTGCCGCAGAGACTCGCGAGCATGCACAGGTTGCCGCCCAGGAGTGGCCCCTCGACGGCCACCGCCGGGCCGGTGAGCAGTCGGCCCGCCATGCGACGAGCCCGTCCTCCTCCGAGTCGAGACCGGACAGCAGCACGCGAGCGATCGTCGACGTGGTCGGCCAGGGAGTGGAGGACCGGCCCGTGAACGGGGCGCCCACGACCCCGTTGCGCGAGGGCCCAGAGCAACACGGTGGCATCCGAGAAGCCGATCACCAGTCGGTCATCGACCTCGTCGAGAGGCATCTCCGGCAGCAGCTGAGCGGTCCCGTAGCCACCTCGGGTG
>JAERSX010000736.1 GCA_016845285.1 Deltaproteobacteria bacterium
GGCCTGGGGCGACCTCGACGGAGACGGCGATCTGGACCTCCTGCTGTCGCAGTCCATCCGCTGCCAGGACGGCGACACAGCGGCCCCACCCGATCTGCCGCCTGTGTTGTTGCTGTGGGAGGACGGACGCTTCGAGGACGCCACCCAGCGTCTTCGCCCCGAGCCGCTGGTGCGCATGCTCACCCGCGTGGCACCGATCTTCGATGCCGACTCCGACGGCGATCAGGACGCTTACCTCATCGGCGACCACCAGTATGGACACGAGTGCCTCGCGCCGAACACCCTGATGCTCCAGGAGGGCGACGCCTTCGTCGCCCCCGACACCTTCACGGGTATCGAGGTGGAGATGGCGGGCATGGGCATCGCCATCGGTGAGCTCAACGGTGACGGCCGACCCGACCTCGTGCTCTCCGACGACGACACCCTCAAGCTCTACGAGAGCGTGGGTTCTCTGGAGTGGTCGGACAGCTACCAGCTCCGGGTGGGAGGCCTGGGCCACGACGACCGGGTCAGCTCGTGGGGCCTCGAGCTCCAAGACCTCGACCACGACGGCGACGACGATCTCTTCGTGGGTTTTGGGCCCGTCCCGGGCGTGCCCCTGGACGGCGAGACCCCCGACACAGGTGGGGCGGTCGACGTGCCCGATCAGCCCGACGCCCTCTACGTGCAGCAGGCCGACGGGAGCTTCGTCGATTCAGCGGAGGCCTGGGGGATCGCGGGCTGGACCAGCACCCGCGCGGTCCTCGCCGTGGACTGGAACGACGACGGCTGGCTGGACCTGGCCCGCCGGGAGATCGGCGGGCCCGCGGAGCTCTACC
The DNA here is from genome assembly GCA_016845285.1 of Deltaproteobacteria bacterium. Lineage (GTDB taxonomy): Bacteria > Myxococcota_A > UBA796 > UBA796 > UBA2385 > BH17. The sequence continues at coordinate 819 of JAERSX010000736.1, forward strand.
TGGCCCGCTGCGGCACCGGGCGCTGGCTGGTGATCGAGCTGGAGCAGCCGCCTCCGAACCGCGAGGCCATCGGCGCGATGGTCGAGGTGATGGCCGACCGAAGGACGTGGACCGAGTGGACCTTCGCGGGGGGCCAGAGCCTCTACGCGAGCCGGGCGGCCACGGTGCACGTGGGCCTGGGTGAGGTCCACGAGGTCGATCTGCGCATCACCTGGCCCGACGGGAAGGTGTCGCTCGCCCAGGACATCCAGGCAGACCAGCGGCTCCACATCCGTCGCTTGGAGTAGACAGCGTAGACTTCGCGGAGTGGTGCAAGGATGCCGGAGTGATGCGCGCGAGAAGGGTGGGCGCTCTGGCAGCACGGTCGTGGAACGGAGGATGTGGATGCATAGGGTCGGATTGGTCTTGGTCTTGGTCTTGGCGTGCGTCGCGTGTGACACGGAGACGCCTACGCCCGAGGAGCCTCCCCCCCCCGTGTCGGCTGAAGTGGAGCCGTCCGCTGCCATGAGCTCGAGCCTGGGCACCACTGCGCAGTGGACCGCCCGTCTGCCGCCGACCGTGGCTGAGTTTGCGCTCGAGTCGAGCAAGGAGAAGATCAAGAGTGACTCGTGGATCGAGCACAGCGTCACCTATGTGCGGGGCGACGACGAAGTGAAGGTGGTGATCAACGAGCATCGAGGAGGGGTCGATCCCGAGTGGGAGGCCCTCGTTGGATCGCTCGACCTGGTGGAGGCCGACGGCCGCAGCTTTGCGTTCCAGGAGAAGGAGGACAAGCGGACCTGGATGACCATCGTCCCCCCGCGCTTTCGGGTGGATGTGAAGTCTCGAAGCCTCGACCGTGACGCGCTCTTCGAGGTGGCGAAGGCCATTCCTCAGCCCACCCGGGATTGGCTGGTGACCCCTTAGGATGGGCTCGGTGAGCCTGCCCCGGTTGACGTTGGTCTTGACCGAGTTTCCGCCGCGAATCGGTGGCATGCAGACCCACGCCATCTATCTGGCGAGACGGTTGGCCCAGCGCGGGTACCCCCTGGAGGTCCTGACCTATCGCTCAGCGTCAGACACGGTGGACTCCGTTCGGTCCTTCGATGCGGAGCTGCCGTTTGCCGTCAAGCGAATCCTCACGAGGCTCGGCCACCACCGCAACCTCGATCTCATCGCGCAGGAGGCGAGGGCCTTCGGGGCGGACTTGATCTATGCCTCGACCGTCTTCTATGGCGCGCTGTCCGAGCGTCTCGGGCTTCCAGTCGTTGCACGGTCTGTGGGAAACGACGTGCTTCGGCCGTGGATTGTGTGGCCGCTTCGCTTCGGAAGTCGTCTGGTCAGTCAGCCCTGGGTCGAGGCTCATCTGTATCAATTCTTCCGGCGTCTGGACTATCCAGAGTGGGTTGAGGCGATGTGGCGACGGAGGCGCCGTCGCGTCATGATCGAGTCGGCACAGGCCATCGACTGCATCCTGGCCAACAGCGACTTCACGGCTGGCTTGCTGGGCGATGTCGGCGTGAGGGACGAGCGCATCTCCGTCCTCACTGGAGGCGTCAGCGCCAGTCGGTTTGCCGCCAGCACGAGCTCGGGAAGTGTGCGAGAGCAACACGGCATCGACGCGGATGCCACGGTGCTGCTGACCGCATGCCGGATGGTCAAGAAGAAGGGCGTCGACTTCCTCATCGACCAGATGGAGGCGGTCGTGGACGCGTGTGAGTCGGCTCACCTGTTGCTGGTGGGGGGCGGGCGTCACTACCGGCGGTTTCGGCGTGCGGCCCAGCGATCGGCGGTGTCCGATCGCATCACCTTTGCGGGGAATGTAGACCACCGCCGGATCCACGAGTACTACGCAGCCGCCGATGTCTTCGTGTTGGCGAGCCGGGTCCAGGTGGACCCTCTCACGGGGCTTCGAGACGCCGAGACCATGGGACGTGTCCTCTGTGAGGCGAATGCTGCTGGCCTACCCGTGGTCGCTGCCCGGTCCGGGGGCATCCCGAGCGTCATCGAGCACGGTGTCAACGGGCTGCTCTTCGAGCCCGATGATGTGGAGGCCCTGTTGGCCCAGCTGCGCGTACTTCTCTCGTCGGAGGATGTGAGGGAGGCCCTGGTCGAGCAGGGGCGTCTCCGGGCTTCGGCAACATTTGATTGGTCGCACATCGTGCGTGAACACGAGCGATGTTTCGAGGAGCTGTTGGACGATGTTCAAGAACATTCGCGTGCAGATGATTCAGCCCTGTCGGGCCAGGTGCGTGTGGTGCTCGACTCATCGTAAGAACGAGCGGTTCCAGGCCCTCGTCGATGATGGAGGTGCCGAAGAATTCCACGAGGCCTACCTCGACATCATCGAGCGCTATGGGCCAGAGGAGCTCTTCGTGTCGGGCGGAGAGCCCCTGCTCTACGACGGGATCGAGGACTGGCTCGCCCGGGCGGCCACGTCGGTCGCGGGCACCATCCACGTCTTCACGTCCTACCAATTCAGCCGCGCCGTGATGGCGAGGGTGGCGGCGATGAGGCTTCCCGACTCGGTGGTTCTCAACCACACGCCCATCTACTTCGAGCCCGAGCGATGGCACAAGCTGACGCGCGGCTTTCCCTTCGAGGTCTACCTGGACAACGTCAAGCTCGCCGCGAAGATGAAGGTCAGGAAGCGCTTCAAGTTCATCGTGAACCACGCAGCTTTCAACGATGAGATTCGGCGGTTTCGCGAGCTGGTCCAGCCCGATGAGACGAGTCAGATCTCGTTGAAGTTCATCAACGATCAGGGCAACGGTCTGGGGGTCGAGGTGATGCGGAAGACATCGCCTCGCCTCAAGGAGAGGTTGGGTGATCTGGATGCGCTGCTGCAGCAGGCCGGGTGGGAAGAGGCGCGTCCCCGGACCAGCGTGGACAGCGTCCGAGAGGTCCTCGAGACCGGCAACGTGGAGTCGTGTCCCTATCGGAGAGGCCCCGAGGAATTGAGGCTGGCCTTCTACCGGGGAGAAGACGGCAAGTACGTGTTGAAGTACCGCTACTGTCCGTACTTCCCGCCCGACTTCGGGCACAAGCTACACC
>JAERSX010000737.1 GCA_016845285.1 Deltaproteobacteria bacterium
GCAGGATGGTGTCGTGCTCAGCGAGGCGGCGGGGATCGCCGATGGCCTCTTCTCGGCCGTCTTCGGCGTACTCGCTCTCCAAGGCCATCTCGAGCTGGGCGAAGAACCGGGCCTCGTCGGCAGCGATGAGGCCGTTGAGGCCCACGTTCACGGTGCCGGTGTCGCTGACGATCTTCCCCCAGCCCCTGTCCCTCTCGACGATATACTCGATACCCTGGACCTTCTCCTCGACAAGAGCCCGCACCGGATCCTTCGCGGTGACGATGGGAGCAGCCGCCGAGGTGCTGGTGGACTTGAAGAAGCCGGCGACGTTGACATGCCCCGCCGACACCGTGGTGGCGGCCTCCACCATGTTGTCTTCGATGCCCTTGCTCAGGCCGAGCAAGAGGACCAGCATCAGGGTGACCAGCGCGATGGCCGTGCCGAGCAGGGCCGAGCGACGGCGGGCGGCCAGCAGGTTGCGGAAGGCGATCTCGACGAGGGTGCGCATGGCTACTCCTTGCCCCGCATGGCGACCACGGGGGGCACCCGGGCGGCCAGCACCGAGGGGTAGAGCGTCGAGAGCAAGCTGATGGCCGTGACCACCACGACCCCTGTCAGGAGGTTGCCGAGGCTGAGCGTCGGGTAGAGACGCGGCCCCGCAAAGAGCAGCACGAGGATGTCCTGGACGGCGGGCACACCCACGTGGCCCAGCCACCCCACGAAGGCGATGGCCAGGCCGCCGCCGATGGCGCCCGAGATGAGGCCGAGGATCACGGTCTCGAGCAGGAAGAGCACGATCACGAACCTGCGCTGGGCACCGATGGCGCGCATGGTGCCGATCTCGGTCGTGCGGTCCATGGTGGCCATCACCATGGTGTTGTTGATGATGACCAGGGTCACCAGGAAGATGACGAAGATGGCGACCAGGAGCACACCGCGCAGCACGTAGGTGAGCTGGCCCACGATGCCGGCTGCGGTCTGCCAGTCCACCACCTGCAGGCCCAACCCCTCGGACTCGGCCAGGGACTCGATCTCTGCCGTCACGGCCGGCATGTGGACCGGATCGTCGAGGATGACGGCAGCGTTGAGCACCATGCCCTCGACCATCTCGGCCTTCGAGTAGACCCGATCGTCGATGAGGCTCAGCGAGACGGCCTCGTCGAGCTCCTCCTCTTCGACCAGCTCCTCCTCTTCGGGCTCCTCGACGGTTCGCTCCTGGCTCCCGAAGAGGCCCCCTTCGCCGAAGAGCGCCGCCTCGGCGTCGTCCCTGGAGACGTCGGCGATGCCAGCCTCGACCCGGATGTCCTCGAGCTCGGCCTGCTGGGCAGCCGACATCTTGCCGTACAGATCTCGGAAGGTGACCAGGTCGACCAGGTTGCTGGCCCCCGCCAGGTCGGACTTCTCCAGGCCGCTGAACTCGTAGGTGCCCCAGATGCGCACGTTGAGCGCCCGCATGTAGCCAGACTTGGTGAAGCCACGCAGGGTGATCACCCCACCCACCGGCAGCTCGTAGATGGTGATGAGCGGTGCAATGTGCTCGTAGAAGGCCGCGTATCTGGCAGCAAAGGTGTCGTCGTCGACCAGCAGGAAGGCCTCGAGGATCTCCTCGGGCGCCTCTGAGTCGGGGGCCGCTGTGCCCATCACGCCCTTGAGCGTGGTCATCAGCGGGCCCACCTCGCCGGGCTCCAGCTGGAAGAGGATCCGCTGGTACTGGGCCGCATTTGCCTTCACCAGGTTCTCGAAGGTCGCGTCACCCGCGATGCGCTTGCCCTCCTCGATCCGGTCCTCGAAGGCGTCGAGGTTGCGGGCGATCGTCATCTTTCCCCAGATCTCGTAGAAGCGCTTCGACAGCAAGAGACCGCGCCGACCCTCGGGGATCATCTGCCCGTCGACGATGCGGAAGCGGTCGAAGACCTCGGAGAACTCGTCCAGATCGGTGCCGATGCAGCGGAGGTAGTAGAGCTGACCATCCTGGGCGAGGGGGGCGATGCGGGTGTCGAGGAAGATGAGGGCCTCGCCCGGGTCTTCGGCCAGGCGTGCGTCGAAGTCCGCCGACATCACCTCCTCGATGGCCGCCAGGTCCTCGGCCGCCCGCTCCGGGTCCGACGAGGTGATGCTGCGGCTCTCGACCTCTTCACGGAGCGTCGCCGCGATGGTGCGCACGTGACCGAGGAGCGCCTGCTGTCGGCCGACGTCCCCCTCGTCGACGGCCTCGCCCAGCGCCTCCAGCACCCGATCGATCTCGGAGCGCCCGAACACCACGGCCTGGGTGATGCCCATGGGCACGGCGTGTTCGACGTGCTCGATGCCCAGGATGGTGTCGCGCACGGGACCCCACTCGTCGATCTCGCCGAGATCTGCCGAGCCCATGCCGGTGCCACCGAAGAGCTCCAGGCTGTCCTCGGCATCCGCGCTGTAGACCTGGAGGTGGCCCGCCAGAGAGCTGGTGATGCTCTCCTCCATGCTGGTGCTGATGGAGTCGAGGAGCGCCCCGCCCGTGACCACCAGGAAGGTGCCGAAGGCCAGCAGCGAGCCCACGATCAACGACTTCACCCAGTGGGCGCCGAGGTCGCGGATCGCCATCTCGACGAGCACACGCAGGGTCGCGAGTGAGTTCATGCGCCGGCGTCCTGCACTCTCTGCTGCGCGGTGTCGTCGGCGATGAGGCCGTCGACGATGCGCACGATGCGGTCAGCCCGATCGATGACGTTCTGATCGTGGGTGCTGAAGATGAAGGTCGTGCCCTCGTCGCGGTTCAGCTCACGCATGAGGTCGACGATGTCGTTGCCGGTCTTGCTGTCGAGGTTGGCTGTGGGCTCGTCGGCCAGCACGATCCTCGGCGTGGTGACCAGCGCTCGTGCGATGGCCACACGCTGACGCTGTCCGCCCGACAGCTCGTTGGGCCGCTTGTGGATCTGGTCGCCCAGGCCCACCCTCTGGAGCAGGCCCTCCACCATGTCCTTGCGCTCGGCCGCCGAGTACGTCCCCTGGAGCAGCAAGGGAAACTGGACGTTCTGGAATGCGTCCAGCACGTTGACCAGGTTGAAGCTCTGGAAGATGAACCCGAGCGTGTCGAGACGGAGCTGCGTGAGCTTGCGGTCCGAGAGCTTCGCTGTGTCTTGGCCGCCCACCAGCACCGTGCCGCTCGTGGCGGTGTCGATGCAGCCGATCATGTTGAGCAGCGTGGTCTTGCCGCTCCCGGACGGACCGGCGATGACGGTGAACTCACCGGCCTGGATGTCGAGGTCGACCCCACGGATGGCCCGCACGGTCAGCTTACCGAGGGGGTAGTCCTTGACCACATCGCACAGAGAGACGATGGGCGCAGAGGGTTCGGCAGAAGGTCCGGGCGAAGGATTGGCCATGCAGCCTCCGGAGGCCGGCTAACCGGACCAGACAGACGCCGACCGCGACGAATTGTCGAGGAATGCGACCGCTGGAACAAGGGCCACACGAGCCCCTACTCGATGGTGCCGCTCCACGTACCAGAGTCGTCGGAGTCCTCCATCTCACCCTCGAAGGCCACGCCATCGGAGCTGCTGCCCCAGAAGTAGGGGCCCGAGTCGTACTGCAGATCGAAGGCACCGGTGCACGACCAGGCCCAAGTCCCCGAGAGGGCGTCGGACTCGAAGTGTCCGTCCTCGGCGAGCTCCCAGTAGCTCGAGGAGCTCAGGCCGCTGCCCGTCCACTGCAGGTCGAAGGACAAGCGAACCGGGAAGCTGTCGCTCAGCGCCTCGCCGAGGCCCTCGTCGATCTCGCCGTCGCAGTTGTTGTCGACCTCGTCGCAGACCTCGTCTGCCGCCGGATGAACCTCGGCGTCGCCGTCGTCGCAGTCGTCGGAGTTGGTCGCCACGCCCTCGGCGTCGACGCAGGCCCAGACCGCCTCCCAGCCGAAGCCCCAGCCGTCGCCATCCGCGTCGGTGTAGGACGCGATGCCCTCGTCCTCACCGACGTCGTCGACCGTGCCGTTGCAGTCGTCGTCGACCTCGTTGCAGAGCTCGGTGGCCGACGGCCGCACGCCCGCGTCGGTGTCGTCGCAGTCGCCGGCCTGGGTCGACCAGCCCGGAGCCCCCGCGCAGCCCTCTCGGGTGTAGGTCTCGACGCCGTAGCCGTCGCCATCGCCATCGCCGTAGAGCAACACGGGCTCTGCGCCGTCGTCACAGGGGCCCGCCACCGCCGGTCCCGCATAGGGCACGGTGGGCTCGGGTGCCCCCCCACAGGCCGCCAGTCCCACGAGGACCACCACCAGCTCGCGCATTCCTGCCATCGAGCGCCACCGTAGCACCGCTCGGGGGCCCTCCGCAGCCCTCGGCGTCTGGCCTCGTCGCACCCTCAGCGTCGGGCTAAGGCGCAGGCATGTTCACCGTCATCTCGCCCGCCAAGCGCCTGAACCTGCAGCCCTCCGAGCTCCCCCTGCCGGCCACCATGCCGGCCCTGAGCAACGATGCCCGCATCCTCCAGAAGACCGCCAAGAACCTGAGCCAGAAGCGCATCGCCGAGCTCATGAAGCTCAAGCCCGACCTGGCCAAGCTCACCAGCGATCGCTTCAAGGCCATGGAGTTCCCCCTCCCCGAAGAGGACACCCTGCAGGCGGTGCTGAGCTTCAACGGCCTCGCCTTCATCGGCCTCGGCGCTCGCACACTCAGCGCCGATGATCTCACCTGGGCGCAAGACCGCCTCGGCATCCTGAGCGGGCTCTTCGGCATCCTCCGCCCCCTCGACCGCATCCCCCCGTACCGCCTGGAGATGGGC
>JAERSX010000738.1 GCA_016845285.1 Deltaproteobacteria bacterium
GTTCATGAAGCTGCCGCCCCGCAACACCCGCCAGGTGCCGGTCGACGGTCCGGTGGGGTCGGTGGGCGCACTGTCTCGGGCGTAGGTCTCTCGGTGGTACCAGTCCGCCGTCCACTCCCAGACATTGCCTGCGGTGTGCACCAGGCCCATGGGGGAGGCAAGAGCAGGGTCGGCCTGAGCGGCCGTCTGTGTCGAGACCTCGCTCACCCGACCGAACTTGCCGCCGCTGTACCAGGGCGCGGCCACATCGTCAGCGTCACCCCAGGCGTAGCGGGCGCTGTCCGCGCCACAGGAAGCCCGCTCCCACTGAGCCTCGGTCGGCAGGGAGCCGCCGCTCCAGCGGCAGTAGGCGTCGGCTTCGTACCAGGACACCGCGACAGCGGGATGGTCTGCGCCTCGGCCAGACGCGCGTAGATCGGTGCGGTCGGCTGCAGGGTGCGCTTGGGCCCAGCGCCACCCAGCGGCGGTCCAGTGCCCCTCCGTGCTCCAGCCCTCGACCACGAAGCGGGCGAAGTCCCCCACGGTCACCTCCGCTCGGTCGATGCGGTAGGCGCCGAGGGTGACCTGGCGCACGGGCGCGGTGTCGGGCTGGGCGGCGTCGCCCTGCAGGAAGGGTCCCGCGACGATGTCGACAGGAGCGGCCAGGGCAGCCGACATCAGGAGGCTCAGCATGGCGGGAGTGTACGCGGCTACGATTCGAGTGGGGCCCTGCAGGCTGGCTTGGCGAGACCTGAGCTCGGAATCAGGGCGCGGAGCGCGAACGGAAGCGGGCGCGGAGATGGGCGAGGACCGTGGCGAGACGCTCGTACTGTCCTGGGTGGTTGTAGGCGGGAAAGCCAGAGATACGAACGAAGGCCTTCCCTCCGAAGGGCACCACGGGAACCTCGATGTGGTGCTCCAGGAGCAGCGCGTCCATGAGGGGCTGACAGACCGAGTCTGCAAGGTCCAGCGGCACCGTGGCCATCATGGCGTACAGGGCGGGGTCATCAGGGTGCGGGAGTGGCACGTCGAGGGCCTCGGCGAGGGTGCGGCGGCCATCGCGCACCAGCGTGTGGCCGGCTGCGCGGAAGTCGGCGCCGCCGAGTGACTCGTGGAGATCCATGGCGGCCGGTGCTGCGAGCCAGCCGGTGGGGTCATCGGTGCCCGTCCAGGAGAACTCGGCGTGGAAGCCCTGGCCATAGCCGTGGCTGATCACCGTGGGGTGCACCTGTGCTCGCCAGCGCTCCGACACGCGCAGGAGTGCCGTGCCCCGCGGCGCACACACCCACTTGTGCAGGTTGCCCACCCAGAAGTCGGGGTCGAGGGTGTCGAGATCGAGATCGAGCTGTCCGGGAGCGTGCGCGCCGTCGACGAGGACGGGGATGCCGCGTGCTCGGGCGGCAGCCAGGATCTCTGCCACCGGAAAGCAGAGCGCGGTCGGGGAGGTGATCTGATCGATGACGAGCAGGCGGGTGCGTGGCCCGAGGGCGGCCTCGATCCGCCGGAGGATCTCACCAGGATCCGGCAGCGGGAAGGGAATGGCCACCTCGTTCACCACAGCGCCCGCCCGCGCTGCCACGTGGCGCATGGCGTTGCACACGGCGTTGTAGCGGTGGTCGGTGGTCAGCACCTCGTCTCCTGGAGCGAGGTCCAGCGAGGCGAGGACCGCGTTGGCTCCGGCGGTGGCGTTGCGCACGAAGGCCAGCCCGTCGGGTGTGGTCCCCACGAAGCGCGCCGCCCGCTCGAGCGCCGTCTCGAGGAGGGCCGGGAGCCGACGCATCATGAACCGCACCGGCTCGGACTCCAGCTCGGCCTGCAGCGCGCGCTGGACGGCCTCCACCTCGACGGGCACCGCGCCGAAGGAGCCATGGTTCAGGAAGTCGATCTGGGGGTCGATCTGGAAGCGGGCCACGGGGCACCTCGGCGTCGGGCTGTGTCTCGAATCATCCCGATTGGCGACGAGTCGTGACGGAACCGGTGGGGTGTGCGAAGGGTCGAGGGGGTGCACGCACCTGGATCTTCTCTCGGGGTCAGTCGGAATGCACATGCGTCGTTGGATCGGTGTCGGGCTCGGCTTGCTCGGTGTGGGCTGGTTGGCCCGCAGCTTGCCGGAACGCGGGGCCGTGGCGGAGAGCGGTGCGGGCGAGGTCACGGCGTCGAGCGCGCGACGGACGCGGGCTCCTGCTCCTCGAGTACCTGCCTCTCCCCTTGGCGAGGACGTGGGTGACACGGGACTCGTCGACGGCGAGACTCCGGCGCGGGAAGGGGATCTCCTCGGCGCGACCTCGGAGGATGAGCCACGGGAGGAGGGCCTGGCCCTGCTCCGGGTCCAGGTCTTCCGGGGAGATGGCGAGGTGGCCACGCCGTCGTACGTCGAGGTGCTCGACTGCGAGGTCTTCGAGCGCTTCTACGCGGGCGAAGGCGCGTGGGTGGTGCTCGCGCGCCCTGGCGTCTGCAGCGTGCAGGGTCGGGCTCCCGATGGTCTGCTCTTCGCGCGCTCTGAGTGGCACGAGGTGGAGCTCATGGCTGGCGACGAGGTGAGCCTCAGCCTCGATCTCCCCGAGGAACGCACGGGCGGTCTGGGCGTGGCCATCATCGAGCACGAGCTCGGCATCGAGGTGCAGCGGGTCCTGCCCGGCACCCCCGCCGATCGCATGGGGCTCGTCGAAGGCGACGTGATCATCGAGGTGGACGGCCTTCCCAGCTCCACCCTCGAGATCGACGAGTTCATCGAGGTGATGACTGGACCTGAGGGCACGGAGGTCGAATTCGTGCTGGAGCTCGAGGTGGACACGGGCTTCGAGCACGGTGTGCTGGTGCTGGAGCGCGCGGTCATCGAGCGCTGGTAGGTCGCTCCGACAGACGCCCGCGCTGCCCGCGGTTGGCCCGCACGAGGGCGGCGAAGAGGGTGTCGAGGGGGACGGCGCGCTGTGGTCCGTCGACCTCGCGCACGAGGGCGGCGATGGCCTCCAGGGTGGCCATGGCGTCGGCGGAGGGGGCCCTGCGGAGGCGCGCTGGTGGATTCACTGGACCGGGCAGGACGAAGCGGGGCAGGGCCCCGAGCTGTGGGATGCGCCCCACCATCTTGCGGGCCTGAGACCAGCTCGCGTCGACGATCACGACGTGTTTGGGGCGAGGCGAGGGG
>JAERSX010000739.1 GCA_016845285.1 Deltaproteobacteria bacterium
GGAAGAAGAAGCCCCGAGCCTCGATCTGGGCGAGCTCTACGCCCGCCACGGGGGGATGGTGCTCCGACGGATCCGGCGCTTCTACTCCGCCGACGAGGCCGAAGAGGTGTTGCAGGAGGTCTTCCTGCGGCTGCTCTCCACCTCGGCGACCTTCCGCGGTGAGTCGGCCGTCACCACCTGGCTCTACCAGGTGACCACCCGGCACTGCCTCAACCGGCTCCGGAACGCTCGTCGCCGACGAGAGCTCCTGGACGAGCACGGTCAGCCCGACTGGTCCTCGCCCATCTCGCCGGCCAAACAGGAAGCCAAGCTGCTGGTCAACCAGCTCTGGCAGCATCTCGACGAAGAGCTCGTGATGATCGGCATCTACCACTACGTCGACGGCATGAGCCACGCCGCCATCGCCGAGCTCCTCGGCGTGTCGCGCCGCACCATCGGAAACCGCCTGGCCAGCCTCACCGAGGCCGTGCAAGAGGCCAGCCAACCTGCCCAGACTCAGAATCAACAGGGGGAAGCTCCATGACCTCCGACCCTGCCACGCTCTTCGGCCCCAGCGGCTCACTCCTCGACCTCACCTGCGAGCGCTACATCGCCGGTGATCTCGACGAGCTCGAGCTCGCCATGGTCGAGCGACATCTCCAGGCCCATCCACCCGATCAGAAGCGTCTCTGGGCCCTCCGCTCGAACCAGGCCAGCTTCGACAAGCGCCCCACGCCGGCCTGGCTCAAGGCCGCACAGCAGGCGCAGCACGCCGACCGTCCTCCCTTGCAGGTGGTGCGCCCCGCGCCCACTGGAACCCACGCGCGTCGACAGGCGCACTGGGGGGGACTTCTGGCGGCTGCAGCCGCAGTGACCTTCATCGCCCTCGGGGTCCCGCGTGGCCCCGAGGGCGGCGTGGTTCCCCAGCCCGACGAGATGCGCCACCGGGGGCCAGCCGACACCTTCCGCGCGAAAGGCGCCGCCCTCGAGCTGCAGATTCGCTCGGCGGACCAGGGCGACCTGGTCTCGGGCGCAAGAGTCTCACCCGGTGAGAAGCTCGGCTTCAGCGTGATCAGCGAGGAGCCCGGCGAGCTGCTGATCCTGGGCATCGACAGCACCGGCAGCGCGTACGGCGCCTACCCACAAGGCAGCGACCGATCCACCGCCGTGACCGGGCAGGCTGAGGCCCTGGACCTGTCGACGGCCGTTCAGCTCGACGAAGTCGGCGTTCTCGAGCGTTTCGTGGCACTACGCTGCCCCGAGGCGCTGACCCTGGCCGCCGCCAGCCAAGCGCTCCAGGCCGCCGCGCTGCAGCACGACCGTGACCAACTCCTGCCTCCAATTCGCGAAGGCTGCGTGCAAGATGAGATCGTCCTGCACAAGGGAGCTGCACCTACCGAATGAGCGCTGTCCTCGCCCTCGCTGCCGCCGCGCTCACAGGCGCCGCCGTGGCCGAGGAGCGCCGATACGCCATCGTGGTGGGCAACAACCGCGGCGACCCCACCGATCTGCCGCTCTACTACGCCGAGCGCGACGCCAGCCGCATGGCCGATGTGCTCACCTCGCTGGGCGCCGTCCGCCAGGAAGACCTGGTCCTCCTCAAGGGCGCCGATCGGAAGCGCGTCCTCGAGGTCGTGGACGAGATGGGCCGACGCGCCGCGGGCGACGACGAGCTGAGCCTGGTCATCGTCTACTACTCGGGCCACGCCGACTCCCGATCGCTCCATCTCGACGGCACCCAGCTCGGCTTCGACGAACTCACCGAGGCCCTCGCCGACCTGCCCGCCGAGCTTCGCGTGCTCGTCGTCGACGCCTGTCGCTCCGGCGGGCTCACCCGCGTCAAGGGCGCGTCACCCGTCGAGCCCTTCCAGATCCAGGCCCAGGACAAGCTCGAGACCCACGGCACCGCGATCATCACCTCGTCGTCGAGCGGTGAGGACGCCCAGGAGTCCGACCGCCTCCGCGGCGGTGTCTTCACCCACCACTTCGTGGCTGGACTCCTCGGCGCCGCCGACGCCTCCGGCGATGCCAAGGTCACGCTCACCGAGGCCTACCGCTACGGCTACGCCCAGACCCTGCGCACCACCTCGGCCCAGGCCATCGTCCAGCACCCCACCTACAGCTTCGAGCTCCGGGGCAAGGACGACATCGTGCTCACCGAGGTGGGCGAGAGCCGCCGGTCGGCCCTGCTCATCCTCGAAGATGCGGGGGACTACCTGCTCTTCGACGCCAGGCGTGGCGGTGAGCTGCTCACCGAGGTGACGGTGCCGGCCGGGGCCCGCATCAGCGTGCCCGCCGGCCAGTACCTGCTGCGGCGACGGACCGAGCGCCAGGTCCAGCAGCTGGTGCTCCGCCTGTCCGAGGGCAGGGAGGTGGGCATCCGGGCCAGTCAGCTGGCGACCGTTCCTTACGGCCAGACCGTGCGGAAGGGCTACTCCGACGAGCGCCGCTCGGCGGTGGGCTTGCTGGTGGGCACCGGCGTGGGCGGACCGCCCCTGCCAGCCCTCGGTGTGGGGCTGATGGCCACTGCCGGGGCCCGCTTCGACTTCGAGCCCCTGAGCCTGGTCGTGCGCGGTCGCTACGTGAACCACGTGGCCGAGAACCACGAGCTGTACATGTGGCACGACGTGGCAGGCCTCGATCTGACGGCCATGAAGCTCGTCGACCTCGGCCGCGTCGCACCGGGCATCGGCGTGCGTATCGGCACCGACGGCGTCTGGCAGAGCTTCGACACCATCGGCGAAGCGCCTCCGCGCGCCGCGCTGCAGCTCCGCGGCGGCTCGGTCCTGCGCACCGAATTCGCGCCCGCGGCACGCTGGGTCCTGGGTGCCGAGTTCTCCGTGGACGTCCTGCTCTACCCGGGACAGTCTGCAGAGGGAGACCCCCGCGTCACCACCAGCGTGGTGCCCGTGGGCTCCCTCGACCTCACCCGGTGGTTCTGATGCGCGCTCTGCTCCTGCCCGCCGCTGCGGCCTTCGCAGTCCTGGGCCTGTCGGCCTGCGGTGATCCCCTGGTCGACGGCGACTACCGGGGCGAGCCCCTGTACACCTTGAGCGGCACGGTCATCGCCGACCTCGCCCCCGAGGACTACGGCTGGCCCGAGGGCGAGCTGCGCATCTCCATCGACTGGGCCGAGTGGGAAGGCGAGGAAGAGCACGGTGCCTACGACGTCGAACAGCTGGAGACCATCACCAGCTTCCCCGCCCAGTTCGACATCCACATCTACCACCCGCCCCCAGAGGAGGCCTTCTTCGAGTCGCCCTGGATCCCGGGCACCCAGATCGCCATCGGCACGCCGCTGCTCTACATCGACGAGTTCGCGAACGGGAGCTGGGCGTTCGAGGACGAGGAGGTCGTGGGCGGCTCCTTCGACACGGTGTTGGTGTACGCCGCCCAAGACAGCGACGTCATCGAGTTCGACACGCAGCTGGGCCACTTCCAGACCTTGAACGACGGCTTCTGGCCCGACCAGTTCCAGCTCAAACAGGGCTACCAGCTCATGTTCGCCTACTCCGAGCTCTGCGACGGTGAGCTGGACTCGGTCAGCGACTTCTTCCCTGCCTACGATGCCCCGGTCTACCTCTACGTCGGCGACTTCTGGTCTGGCTACTTCGACTGGGAGTGCGACGGAGACGACTGAGTCCCCCCTGCGGGAGCTCGCTCCGGTGTCCGGCCTCGCCTCAGCTCTCACCCCCCAGGGACGCCAGCTCACGCAGGCGCTCTGGCCGGCCAGCGGCCGCCTCACGGGCCAGCCGTAGGCAGGTGACCACGTCGGGATCTGCCAACTCCTCAGCCGTGAGTTCGTGGCGGGCCCGATGCAGCTGGTGCTTCCAGCGACCAGGATCGGCGGCCGCCGCGCTCGTGGCCAGCAGACCCACATAGACGATGTGGGCCGCGGCATCGGCCCCGCTGACCAACATCTGCCGCTCGGCACACTCCAGCTCGTGTTGGGCCTCGACCCAGCGATGCTGGGCGAGGAGCACCAGGGCGATGTTGACCCGATGGATCACGGCCCGGCCCAGGCCCTGCACCGATCCGATGGCCCAGGCCTCTCGATAGGCCGCCTCTGCCCCTGCGAGGTCACCCAGGTGGCGCAGCGACTCCCCGATCCCGTTGAGGTCGGCGGCGAGCCACTGGTAGCGACGCTCCAGCCGATGCAGGCCGGCAGCACGGCGATGCAGGGTCAAGGCTGCGACCTCGTCTCCTTGGTCCCGCACAGCAAGGGCGAGACGGGTCAGCGAGGCGCCGAGCACGCGCCGGGTCGCGCTGTCTCGCTCCGGGATCAGGTCCAGCTTCTCGACGGTCTCGCGCAGCAACGCCACCGCATCCGCGGTACGGCCCGCCCGTCCCCAGGCCCGAGCCAGGATGGCGTTGGTGCGGGCCTCGTCGAGGAGCCAGCCCCCCTCGCGAACGGTCTCCTGGCTGGCCTCGAGGGCGCGGATGGCGACCTGCAGGTCACCCCGCTGGCTCACCGCGATGGCGAAGACACGTCGGGCCCGTGCACCGGTCCGCACGAGGCCGGTGCGGTCGGCACGGTCGATGACCTCTCGGGCCAGTCGCTCACCCTCCTCGTGGCGCCCAGACAGCGTGTGGAGCTCGGCCATCACGATGTCTCCGTCAGCCCAGTCGGGTGCTTCCGGTGGAACCCCCAGGGCATCCAGGCAGGCCCGCCAGGTGCCCAGAAGCGCGGCAGCCTCATCGGTCTCTCCGCGCGCACGCTGATCGTCGGCCACCGCCAGAGCGAGCGCCGCGGCTTCCTCGAAGCGCCCCGCCCCCGCCAGGTGCTCGGCCCGACGTGCCCGAAGCGCCGTGCTCTCGGCCGTCTCCAGCACATCCGCCACAGCACCATGGAGGGCTGCCAGGGTGCCGGACCGCGCCGCCAGGGCGCGCAGGGCACGGACCAATCCAGGCGCTGAGAAACGCCAGGAGCTCGCGTCATCCCCCTCGGGCACCAGGATGCGCCGGGCATAGAGCTGCGAGAGCCAGCTCTCGGGAACCGCCACCTCAGCCCGATGGCAGGCCGCCGCCCAGCGCGCCCCGTCGATGGCCTGCCCCATCACCGCTGCGAGCTGCAGCGCCCTCAGGGGCCCGCCGAGCGTCCCGCCAGGCACGGGCTCCAGGCGAGCCAGCGACTGCCCCTCCGCATCGTCGACGAGCGGGGTCACCGTGCCCGCCAGCAGGTCGAGACCGCTGTTGGTGGGCGTGAGGCGTCCTTGGGCGACGTGGTCCTCGAGGGTCCAGAACAAGCGACTGGGGCTGCCACACGCATCGGAGACGAGCCGCCGTCTCAAGCTCGGGCTCAAGGGGAGCACCTGATCGGCGAAGTCTCCCAGCTCGGCGGGGCTCAACGGCCCGAGGTGCACTGTCCTCATC
>JAERSX010000740.1 GCA_016845285.1 Deltaproteobacteria bacterium
CCCCTGGACCACGCTGGGCGGGGTGGCGCTGCTGAGCACGGCGTTCACCGAGATCGTGAGCAACTCGGCGGTCATGGCGGTGGTCTTGCCCGTCGCCCTGCCGCTGGCCGAGCAGGTGGGCCTCGATCCCCGTTCCTTCGCCTACTTCGTGCCGATCTCTGCGGGCTTCGCCTTCATGTTGCCCACCTCCACCCCCGCCATGGCCATGGTTTTCGGGACCGGCTACCTCCGCATCCGACACACGCTGCCCGGGCTGATCGTCTCGGTCCTGTCTCTGCTGTCGCTGGTGCTGCTGGCCCGCTTCCTCTGGCCCCTCATCGGCATGTCGCCCCTGGCCGCCGTCTGATGCCCTCACCGGCCGAGCACTCATGAGCACCACCCGACGCATCCTCCTCGCCGTCTCCACCAGCCGCTACAGCGTGAGCCTGGTCGCCACGACCATGACCGAGGCTCGACGCCTGCGTGATGCCGGAGACACCGTCATCATCGACGTGCTCTATGTCATCGAGGACGAGGCCCTGCAGCGGGTGGCCAGCACCGTGGGCGACGAGGGCTTCCTGGGCCTGTCACCACAGCAGGACGTCTTCAAGGCCCTGGCGGCCGAGCACGATCGCACCGCGCTCAAGCGGGTGGACGAGGTGCAGGCCGCAGCGGCCGAGGACGACATCCCCGTCGAGGTGCACAAGGTGACCGGACGCTTCGACACCTGCGTGCTGGAGTTCGCAGAGGCCCACAAGGCGGCCGTGATCTTCCTGACCCGTGCGGACCGCCCCTTCATCAGCCGGTTCCTCTTCGGCAGCGAGGCCGACCGCGTGGCGCGGCTGGCGCGCAAGGAAGGTCTGGCCAAGGTGGTCATCGATGAAGCCTGATCCCGTCACGGATCCGGCCATCATCGAGGGCTACCTGGTCGACGCCTCGAACACGCGGGGACACGCCGAGGCCCTGTACCGGCCCCGCAACACCGAGGAGGTGGCAGCGGTGATGGCCGCGGCCCAGGCGGCAGGCAAGCCCCTGACCATCACCGCGCGGCGCACGTCCACGACCGGTGCCCCGGTGCCCCGAGGTGGCTGGCTCCTGAGCACCGAGAAGCTCGATCGCATCGTGTCCCTCGAAGAGTGCGAGGGCGGCGTGCTGCTCGGCGAGTACCAGGCCGAGGTGGCCCGAGCAGGAAAGCTCTTCCCGCCGGACCCCACCAGCCGACACGAGTGCACCCTGGGCGCCGCCATCGCCTGCAATGCCTCGGGCGCGCGCACCTTTCACTATGGGCCGACACGCCCCTGGGTGGCTGCCGTGGAGTGCGTGCTGCCCGATGGCCGCGTGGTCGAGGCGGACCGCAGCACGCCGATCCCCCCGGACTGGCCCAGCATCGCCTGGACCGAGCCAGAGGTGAAGACGGCCGCTGGCTACTTCCCCGCCGACAACCTCCTCGACCTGCTCATCGGCCAGGAGGGCACGCTGGGGCTCATCACCCGGGCACGCCTGCACCTCGCCCCCCAACCGCCAGGCGTGCTGAGTCTCGTGGCCTTCTTCGCCGACCGGACCGCGCTGCTCGCCTTCGTGGAGACCGCACGCCGTCGCCAGCGGACCGGCTCGGGCGACCTGGAGCCACGGGCCCTCGAGTACTTCGGACCGCGGGCCCTCGACATGGTGCGGGCGCGCGTGCCCGACGTGCCTGCCGCCGCACAGCACGGGCTCTTCTGCGAGATCGAGCACGACGGAGAGGCGCCGCTCGAGGCCTGGTGGGATGCGCTGGAGGCCCACGAGGCCTTGGTCGACGACGTGATCGTGGCCGAAGACGACCTCGGACGCGCCCGGCTACAGGCGGTGCGTCACGCGGTGCCAGCCGGCATCAACGAGCGCGTGGTGGCCAACGGCATGCCCAAGGTGGGCACGGACTTCGCCGTCCCCGATGCCTCCCTGGCCGAGATCATGGACGCCTATGAGCGCGTGGGGCCCGAGCTCGGCTTCGACACCGTCTGCTTCGGCCACATCGGCGACAACCACCTCCACCTCAACATGCTGCCCACCAATCCCCAGGAGCTGGCCGCAGCGAAGACGCGCTACGCCCAGCTGGCCCGACAGGCCGTGGCGCTCGGGGGCACGGTCTCGGCCGAGCACGGCATCGGCAAGCTCAAGCGAGAGCTGCTGGCCGACATGGTGGGCGACGAGGTGATGGGGCGCTTCGGAGCGCTGAAGGAGCACCTCGACCCTGCGTGGGTGCTGGGGCGAGGGACCTTGCTCGCCGGGCGATGAGCTCGAAGGGGCGAAGGGACGGCGGCCACTCACTCCGCGGCGAACCTGCGTTAGTTCCCCACCCCCGAGGACATCGAGTGCAGCCCTTCGACGCCAAGGTCGCCACCATCCGCACAGAGCTCGCCGCCTACGCGGCAGCGGGCAAGCGGCTGTTCGCCACCAGCTCCTTCCAGTCGAACAGCGTGGTCTTGCTGCACCTCTTGAGCGAGCTCGCCCCGCAGGTGCCCGTCTACTTCCTCGACACCGGCTACCACTTCCCTGAGA
>JAERSX010000741.1 GCA_016845285.1 Deltaproteobacteria bacterium
CTCCATGTCGCTCCCCCAGCAGGAGGTGGTGCGCTCCGTGGTCACGGCGCAGGAGTGGGCGTCCCCCGCGCTGACGCTCCGGAAGGAGCCGGAGGGCGCGTAGATCTGGCCGTGCTGGTGCGATCCCCAGCACTTCACGGCCCCCGTCGTGGTCACACCGCAGGTGTGGCCGCCGCCAGCGCTCACGCTCTGGAAGACGTCCCGCGGAGCGGACGACTCCCCGTACACGTCGTCTCCCCAGCACTTCACGCGCCCCTTGGTGGTCAGACCGCAGGTGTGCCGTCGGGTAGCGCTGATGCTCCGGTAGGTGCCGGTCGGTGCGATGGGGTCTTGCCACAGGGGTTGTCCCCGGCACTCGACCTTGCCGTTGGAGTCCACCGCACAGCTGTGGCTGCCTCCGGTGCTGACTTGCTTAAATTTGCTTGTCGTCGAGAAGGACTCGCCCGACAGCTCACTTCCCCAGCACTCGACGGTTCCTTCTGTGGTGACGCCGCAGCTGTGGGACCAACCCGCGCTGATGGTGCGGAAGGTGTTGGGTGGCGGCGACGACTCCCTCTGGAAATTGGCTCCCCAGCACACCGCCTTTCCTTCCTTGGTCAGGGCACAGGTGTGGCTGGCGCCAGCGCTTACGCTCTTGAAGGTGCTTGCCGGGGGAGATGACTGCCCTCGCCGGTCCCGCCCCCAGCACTCCACGGTTCCTGCCGTGGTCACTCCGCAGGTGTGGCTGCCGCCGGCGCTGACAGTCACCCACGCCAGGTCCACACCATCGCAGTCCTGGTCGATGCCGTCGTACGGGATCTCAGTTGCGCCCCTGAAGATGCTCCCGTCGTCGTCGTCGCAGTCCGTGCCGTTCAGGCTGCTGTCGCCGAACCCGTCGCCATCGGCGTCGGTGGTGCACAGGGTCACCTCCTGGCGCGCCGCCCCCACGTACACGGCGGGGTTGCCGTCGTCGCAGTCATCGCCGCCCATCTCCACAGAGACGTAGCCGTCTTGGTCACGGTCGCGGCCGCCCCACCAGAGGGGAGCACTCGCCACGGCAGCGACGGCCAGGCCCCCGAGGAGGAAGAGCGGTACGAAGGATGTGGCCAGGCTCCGGGCCCTGGGCCGCGGGGAGGGCAGGGCGGCGACCACCGGTGCATCCTCGGCTGGCGGATCGTCCGGACGGACCGACAACGCTGACGCCAACGCATCGACGAAGTCGCTGGCCCTCGCGAACCGGTCCTTGGGCTTCGGGGCGAGCACCTGCTTGAAGACGGCCTGGGCATCACCGGCACCTGCAAGGTTCAGCAGACCTTCGGCCTTCCTCACAAACGTCTCGGACCAGCTCAGGTCCTCCGGCAAGGGCAGGCCGCCTGTGAGCAGCCGAAAGGCCAGGACACCGAGCGAATACACATCCGCGCGCCCGTCCAACCGCTTGGCGTCCAGTTCCAGCTCTGGCGCCGCGTATTCGGGGCTGATTGCGAGCGGAGCGGCCGCGTTCGCCGGCGAGGAGCGTGGGCGGATGGCGCTCAAGTCCAGGCGGGCGTTGCTGAAGTCCAGCAGCACGGGTCTGCCCTCAGGCGTGATGCGGATGTTGCTGGGCTCCAGGCTCAAGTGGGCCACGGGCGGGTTCAGCCGGTGGATGTGGTCCAGGATCTCGGCGAGGGACCGTAGCAGCGCCAGCTTCTCCCCTGGCTCTCGATAGCTGTCCAGCATCTCGTCCAGGTTCCGTCCGGGCACGAAGACCATGACGACGGCCACGGTGTCCTGTTCGTCGATACGGTCCACGTAGCGGACGACACCGGGGTGCTTGATCCTGGAGCCGTTCTCGGCTTCCCTCCGGAATCGCGTACGAAGCTCTGGCCGGCGGGCCAGGTGTGGGTGCAGCGTCTTGACGACGAGTCGGCCGGGGGTCTTGGTGAGGTTGGGTGTGCAGTGCTCAGCGAGGTAGATCTGCCCCTGGCCAGCTTCTCGAACGTGCTTCAGGATTCGGTACGGGCCGATGGTTTCGGGGTGCGTCACTGCAGTTCTGATGAGGTGGTGGACGAGGTGGCCTGTATCGGTCGAACCCGAGCGTGGTGCCGAGCGTGATCCGATCGCCTACCAACGAGTGTCGCTCGACTGGGTGCACCTGTGGAAGGGGTTTCTCTCAGGCCACTACATGGGTGCATCAAGCCACGGACCATCCGTCCTGGGGGCGGCGCACGGTTGCCTCGGCCAGCCAGCGGCGCTGAAGCGTGCTTCCCGGTACGGTGGCAGCCGTAAAGCACCCTTCCTGGCGAGGACATGTGACATGAACCTGCTGCGAGTGTAACCTGCCATGTGACATGGTTGTCTCAGGGTGGAGGTGGAAGTGCGTGCCTGTCTTACTCTGGCCTTGCTGACCGCCTGCGGCGACAAGTCCGAGGACACGGACTGCCCGCCCACCAACTGGTACACCGACGCTGACGGGGACGGCTTTGGCGACCCTTCGACCCTCGTCAAGGCCTGTGAGGCGCCCGCCGGCCACGTCGACCGCGCCTATGACTGCGACGACGCCGATCCCGCCGTGAACCCCGAGGCCGCCGAGGTCTGCAACGACCTCGACGATGACTGCGACGGCCTGTCCGACGAGGACGACCCCGATCTCGACCCGAGCGACATCACCTGGTTCAGCGACGGTGACGGCGAC
>JAERSX010000742.1 GCA_016845285.1 Deltaproteobacteria bacterium
GCTCCCCTCCCCTTCACGAAGCGACACCCGACTCCCCCGCTCCACACCTTCGACCATGTCGACCGTGCCGCTTGGCCAGGTGACGACGAGGTCGTAGGGACCAGCGTGATCGCCGGTGCCGAGGGTCTGCCTCAGCGGCATGGACGAGTTGAACCCCGTCCCGCCCTGCACCGTCGCCCAGCGGATCAGCCCGCCCTCACCTGTGAGCTGGATGCGAGCGCCGATGCCGCCGCGGTTGCTGTTCACGCCTTCCAGCTCCACGTCGACGAAGCCGAGGCGGCAGCTGCTGTCGTTGCGGAAGAGGCGGTTCGGCTCACGCTGGTCGAAGTACACACCGCCGTTCCCCACGAAGAGGTCGACATCCCCATCGCCATCAAAGTCGTGGAAGATCGTGCCGTGCGAGCGGTTTGGGTAGGCCACGCCATCGGGCTCCTGGCGCACCAGAGCGCGGCGGTCCACCCAGGCGATGCGGGCATCGGGGTCAGGTGTCGCCGACCAGAGCAGGTTCTCGATGTTGCCGTCGTCCTGCGGGTGGCCGTGGCCGAAGAAGACCTCATCGTAGCCATCGCCGTCGAGGTCACCGGCCTGGAAGCCCATCACCGGTGAGTATTGCTCGTGCTCGGGGTCGTGCAGGCCCGTGGCCACCGCCACCTCGGTGAAGGTGCCGTCCCCCGCGCCCAGGTAGACGGCGTGTGGGTCGTATCCGAGCACATTCGGCTCGGTGAACGCGCCCACGAGCAGGTCCATGTGGCCGTCGTGGTCGAGGTCGCGGGCGACGGCCGCAAAGGACTGGCCCGGCTCGGTCAGTCCCGCCTCCTCGGTGGCCAGCACGAAGCCGTCGGCACCCTCGTTGCGGTAGTACCGGTTGTCCTTCTCGAAGACGGGCACGAAGAGGTCGGGGTCGCCGTCTTCGTCGGCGTCGAGCCAGACCGCCTGGTGGCTGTTGCCCTCGAAGCTCAGGCCGAGGGCCTCGGTGGCGTCGGCGAAGGTACCGTCGCCCTGGTTGAGCCAGAGGCGATCTTGCGGTGGCTCGTCGAGGTCAGGTGGATCGGGCTGACCGGAGGCGCCGAAGTCACCGCCATCGGGCGTGGGTCCGCCTTGGTCGAGGGACCGCCAGTTGAGGCGAAGGTCCTTCGTGGACTCGTAGAGGTCGAGGTCACCGTCGAGGTCGAGGTCCGCCCACGCGCTGCCGAAGCTGGCGGCCGAGACCACGCCCACACCCGACTCCGCGGAGACGTCGGTGAACACGACCTCTCCGTCCACCACACCGTCGTTACGGAACAGCCCGTTGGGGCAGGTGGTGGTGAAGCCACCGCAGGCGATCCAGAGGTCGGCATCTCCATCGCCGTCGTAGTCGACAGCCGACGTCGCGATGGACCAGATCACCTCGGGAGCGTCTGCCTGCTCGCGAAAGCTGCCATCCCCGCTGTTCAGGTACAGCCGGTTGGGCCCGCCGGGATTGGCCAGGAAGAGGTCGACGCGCCCGTCCCCGTCGA
Source organism: Deltaproteobacteria bacterium (assembly GCA_016845285.1). Classification (GTDB taxonomy): domain Bacteria; phylum Myxococcota_A; class UBA796; order UBA796; family UBA2385; genus BH17. The sequence goes on from JAERSX010000742.1 coordinate 1,497, forward strand.
AGTCGGCGGCGGCCGCTCCTCGGTTTCGGGTCTCTGCATCCTGGACCCCGGAGCTCGCCGCCACATCGGTGAGCCGGAGCTCGGGCTCTTCGCCCTCCGCACACCAGGTGGGGACCTCTCCCACAGCCGAGTCCGCAGGCTCGGCGGGACTCGGCGTCTCGGCACCTGAACAACCCAAGACGTAGAGGCATCCACACGAAGCCAGGCGCGAGAGCAGGGGAGCAGGCATGGGCCACCTCATGAGGGCCCACCGTATCGGCTCTCCCAGCGCCCCCACAAGGAGCGCGTATATTGCCCCCATGTCCGCCCACCGCCCGCTGATCCCCGTTGTCCTGCTCGTGGCATGTGCCGGCGCTGACAAGGGCACCCCCTCGCCAACCTTGGAACAGGATCTGCTGAGCTGTGAGGACTGGGAGCTCGAGGTGGTGCAGGTGTTCACCGTCGACGACCTCGAAGAGCCCGACGGGGAGGGACAGGTCAGCTACGTGGGACCAGGCGTGGCCATCGCCGATCTCGACGGAGATGGGGACCTCGACCTCGCCTGGGCGACCGCGGCCTGGCCTCTGCGCATCCTCCACAACGACGGCGCCGGCTCCCTCGAGCTCGTCGAAGTGACCACCAACGGCGGCCGCATGCCGAGCGTCATGGCGGCCTCCGCGGGCGATGTGAACCAGGACGGCCACGTCGACCTCTGGCTCGGACGCAACGAAGGCTACGAGGACCTCATCTTTCGTGCTGGCGTCAGCTCCGACTACATCGGGGTGGAGCTCGAGGACAGCGGCGGCCACAGCGTGTCCGGCGCTTGGGCCGACCCCGATCTCGACGGCGCCATGGACCTCCTCGTCGCCCGCCACGCCGAGGCCTTCACCGTGGACATGGTGCACGCAGGCGAGGTGCAGGGCGGTGGCACGCTGCTCTACCCCAACACAGGTGAGCACCTCACCAGTCGCACCGAAGCCTGGCCCTTCGACCACCTCCACGATCTCGCCTTCCAGGGCCTCTGGCTCGACCACGACGACGACGGCGACCTCGACGCCTACCAGGTCAACGACTTCGGTTGGGTGACGGGCGGAAACGCACTCTTCGACAACCAGGGCGACGGAAGCTTCAGCATCGACGCCGACTGCGACTGCGACATCGGCATCGCCGGCATGGGGGGTGTCGTCGCTGACTTCGACGAAGACGGCTGGCCGGACCTCCACATGACCAACGCGGGCAGCCCCGTGATGCTGCTCAACGACGGCACCGGTGCCTACTACGACACCACCCTGGCCAGTGGTGCCGAGATCCCCCTGGAGGCTGATCGTGTCACGAGCTGGGGCACGACCGCTGTGGACCTCGACGGCGACGGACACCTCGAGATCCCCGTGGCCTACGGACCCATCAATTTCTTCGTGGAGGTCGAGGACGACGAGTACGTGGGTCTGCCCAGCGGCGAGGTCCTGGCAGACGAGCAGGTACAGCGCGACGCCCTGCTGGTGGCCCAGGGCGACGGGACCTGGGCCGAGGAAGGCTCAGAGCGTGGCTTCGACGATGAGTGGATCGGCCGCAGCATCGTGAGCGCAGACCTCGATCAGGACGGTCGCGTCGAGCTCATCGCCAGTGGATGGATCGATGCGGAGCACCCCGAGCTGCGCGTCTACAGCGTCAGCGGGACCTGCCCCCCCGGGGTCACCGTGGCCCCGGCGGACGGGCCTCTGTCGACGGGTGCCCGGGTCGAAGTGGACGTGGGCGACAGTACGCTGACACGGTGGATCCTGC
>JAERSX010000743.1 GCA_016845285.1 Deltaproteobacteria bacterium
GCCCTCACCCTTGCGCACGTTCTCGAGCACGATGCTGGGCTCGCCACCGGCGTTGATCACGATCTGCCGCAGGGGCTCCTCGATGGCGCGGCGCACGATCTGCACACCGAAGCGCTGGTCGCCCTCGACCTCGACGCTGTCGAGCACGTTGGCGGCGCGGATGAAGGCCACACCACCACCGGGCAGGATGCCCTCGTCGACGGCCGCGCGGGTCGCGTGGAGCGCGTCCTCGATGCGGGCCTTCCGCTCCTTCATCTCGACCTCGGTGGCAGCACCGACCCGAATGACGGCGACACCGCCGGACAGCTTGGCGAGGCGCTCCTGGAGCTTCTCGCGGTCGTAGTCCGAGGTGGTCTCGGCGATCTGGCGGCGGATCTGGGCGATGCGAGCCTGGATGCCCTCCTCGGTGCCCTCACCGTCGACGATGGTGGTGTTGTCCTTGGTGATGACGACACGCTTGGCCCCACCGAGGTCAGCGATCTCGACGGCGTCGAGCTTGATGCCCAGCTCCTCGGCGATGAGACGGCCGCCGGTGAGGATGGCGATGTCCTCCATCATCTGCTTGCGGCGGTCGCCGAAGCCCGGGGCCTTCACGCAGGCGGCCTGCAAGGTGCCGCGGAGCTTGTTGACGACCACGGTGGCCAGGGCTTCGCCCTCGACATCCTCGGCGAGGACCAGGACGGGGCGCCGGGTGGGGTGCACCTTCTCCAGGAGCTTCATGAACTCCCGCATGGAGCTGATCTTCTTCTCGTGGATGAGGATGTGGGGCTCCTCGAGCACCACCTCCATCCGCTCGGAGTCCGTCACGAAGTACGGGCTCAGGTAGCCGCGGTCGAACTGCATGCCATCGACGGTCTTGAGCTCGGTCTCGAGGCCCTTGTTCTCCTCGACGGTGATGACGCCTTCCTTGCCGACCTTGTCCATGGCCAGCGCGATCATCTGGCCGATGTCCTCGTCGCCGTTGGCGGAGACGGTGCCCACCTGGGCGATCTCGGAGCTGTCGGAGATGGCCCGGCTCTGGTTGGCCAGCTCGGCGATGATGGCAGCCACCGACTTGTCGACGCCGCGCTTCAGCTCCATGGGGTTGTGACCGGCGGCCACGAGCTTGAGGCCCGTGCGGAAGATGATCTGGGCGAGCAGGGTGGCGGTGGTGGTTCCGTCACCGGCCACGTCCGAGGTCTTGCTGGCGACCTCCTTGACCATCTGGGCGCCCATGTTGGTGAACTTGTCCTCGAGCTCGACCTCCTTGGCCACCGTGACGCCGTCCTTGGTGACGACAGGCGCGCCCCAGGACTTCTCGATGACCACGTTGCGGCCCTTGGGACCGAGCGTGACCTTCACGGCGTTGGCGAGGGTGTCGACACCCTCGAGGACCTTGGCGCGAGCGGCGCGATCGAACAGGATTTCCTTGGCAGCCATGAGAGATGACTCCTTGCGTTGAGAAGACGAGTGGAAGGGGGTCCTCGGCCGCCCGAGGGGGCCGGAGGGAGAAGTACTTGCGGAACCGGAGGTTCCCGTGCAGGATCAGTTGTCGATGATGCCGAGAACGTCGTCCTCGCGGAGCATGAGGTGCTCCTCGCCGTCCACGGAGATCTCGGTGCCGGCGTATTTGCCGAACATGACGGTGTCTCCTGTCTTCACGATGAGCGGACGGGTCTCGCCATCGACGACACGACCTCCGCCTGCTGCCACCACCTTGCCCTGGCTGGGCTTCTCGGTGGCGCTGTCGGGGAGGAACAGACCGCTCTTGGTCTTGGTGGCGCCAGCGCTGCGCTTGACGAGGAGGCGATCGAAGAGGGGCTGGATCGAGGTGGCCACGGCTCTTTCTCCGGGAGCGAACCGCCGAAGAGGCGATCGCGGTGAGGGGGAAGTCGATGTCGGCTGGCTCGGGTCCGGCCGACCAGGACCGCAGGGAGTGCGCGCGACGCGGGCACACCGAGCACGGGGCGCTTTCTTAGGCACTCGCCAGAAACCGTCAAGGAACTGCCTCAAAGAATTTGCCGACTCCCAGCGTCAGAGTGGAACCCAAGCACCGGCAAAAGCGGTGTCAGAGAGACCGAGAGACCGTGGCCAGGAGATGAGATGACCATCGAACTGCAGAGCCTCGATCGCGAGGCCAACCTCTTCGATTTCTTCCACTCCCACGTGGGCGAGGCCGCCCGGGAGGCAGACCCCGAGGTCTCGGAAGAAGGCCTCTTCTACCTGTCGAACCTCCTCGTGGAGCGCGGCAGGACCGAGGCCGGCCCCATGGAGCCGCAGACGTTGGTCGAGCTGCAGCTCGCCGCCGTCCAGGCGCCTCGGGTACAGGCTCTCGGCGCCTGGCGCGAGCTCGGCGACAAGGCGCTCTACGTCATGGGCTTCTTTCATGGCAGCCTCGAGCGCCGCACAATCAGCCCCGACTACTACGCCCACATGGGAGCCGCGGCCTACCACCGCCTGAGCCGCATCCTGCACGCGCCCGGCGTCCGCCAGGTGGGGGCGCAGAGTGGTCACAAGGGCATAGATGCCATCTTCGCGGAGCTCTCGACCCGCTTCACGAGCTGCACCCGCATCCTCCGAGCCGTTCGCGAGGCGCTGCGCGCACACGTCGCAGAGTCCGACGATCAGGCTCTCCTGGCCCTCTACGAGGACTGGCTGCAGACCGGAGATCCAGAGGTGGCGCGGCAGCTCCGGCGCCTCGGACTCTCGCTCTCCTCCAAGGTCCCCACCGCGTGAGGGTCACCTTGACGGCGACGTAGGTGCGCCATAGATCCGGCGTCTCTGTGCCCCGGTCCTGGCAGGCTCCCCTGACAGCATCAGCGGCACGAGACCGACGACTTCTCGTCCCCCGCACGGTGTGCTCGCGAACGCCGACACGGAGGCCCGAATGGCCCGCATCACGGTAGAGGACTGCCTCGAGCAGATCCCCAACCGCTTCTCTCTCGTCCTCATCGCCGCGGAGCGCGCCAAGCAGCTCCTCAAGGGTCAGGACGCCCTCATCGACGACGAGCGGGTCAACAAGGAGGTCGTGACCTC
>JAERSX010000744.1 GCA_016845285.1 Deltaproteobacteria bacterium
GCGACCACGCTGAGCGGGGGCGCGCTCACCGCGCCGGTGGCCGAGCCCGCACGCACGGGCCAGGGACCGGGCACGGCGGAGGCAGCCGTGGGCGGGGGCGTGGAGGGTGCTGCAGCTGGAGGCTCGAAGGCGTGCGCAGGGGTGGCCTGAGGCGTGGCGGACGCCCCCGAGCTCGCCTCGACAGGCGGTGTCAGCGCGGTCCCCAGGGCGCTCACCAGCGCGGCGATGGCAGGCTGGATGGCAGCGGCGACACGAGCGGCATCTCCCCCCTCCAGTCCGGCGCGCACGCCACCCTCCACCAGGGCTCTCAGCGCGTCCTCGGGTAGGACCACCGCAGCGGAAGGCGGGGCGGCTGTCGAGAAGGCCGACGGAGGGGGTGCTCCCTGCACTTCGACGGGAGCGGCCACGAGACGGTGCCTGCCCGCGGACCGCGCCGGCCGGAAGCCACCCGCGCCCATACGACTGGCCGCGTAGGAGGCGAGATCTCGCAGCGTCCGGTTCTCGGAGAGGCGGAAGCCGGGGTCATGATCGAGCTTGAAGCGGTCGCGGATGGTGGCGACCACCTCGGCCTGCTTGACGGTGTCGATCCCCAGATCTGCCTCGAGCTCATCGTCGAGGCGCAGCTCCTCGGGCGCGTAGCCGGTGATGTCTGCGATGACCTCCAGGACTCCGTCCGCCACCATGCGAGAAGGCTCACGGGTCTCGTCGGCCTGGCCGATCGCCTGCGCCTGTCGCTCCCGCAGAGACTCGGACGTGGCCCGCCTGGGCTCGGAGACACCGAAGATGTCGGTCTCATCACCGGGCTGCGCGGTCACGGGCATGCCCACCGCCACCAGACCCGCCAGCGCATCGCGGAAGGACGCCATGCCGCCGCGCTTGGGGTGGTTCGTGTACACCGCGCGGTGGGGTCGACGCTTGAGGATGCTCGCCACGAAGCCGGTCAGCGCCCGCTTGGGCCCACACTCCACGAAGATCCGGGCCCCATCGGCGTACATGCGCTCGATCTGGTCGATCCACTCCACCGGGCTGGCCACCTGCTGGGCCAGGATGTCGAGGATCTGCTCTCGGGCGTCGTCGCCGGTGGGGTAGTAGCGGCTGTCGACGTTGGTGGTGATGGGCCGGACCGGTGCCTTGATGTCGAGGCGCTCGAGCACCTTGCGCAGGGGGCCGCTGGCCGGGGCCACGATGCGGGTGTGGAAGGCGTGGCTGACGGGCAGCGGGTAGACACCCACTCCACGCGAGCGGAAGGCCTCGATGGCCGCCTCGACCGCGTCGGTCTCGCCGGCGATGACCGTCTGGGTGGGGCAGTTCTTGTTGGCGGCGACGACGTAGCCGGGGATCTCGGCGAGGACCCGCTGCACGGTGTCGAGGTTGGTGGCGATGCCGGCCATCTGACCGCAGTCGTCGATCTTGACCGAGGCCATCTCGCGACCACGGGCGCTGACGGCGCGAAGCGCGGTCTGGAAGTCGAACATCCCGGCGGCGACGGCGGCACCGTACTCACCCAGGGAGTGGCCGGCGACCATGTCCGGGCGCACACCGTAGGCCGCGAGCAGACGCAGGATGGCCACGTCGACAGCCAGGGTCGCGGGCTGGGAGATCTCGGTGGCCCGGAGCGCATTGAACTGCTCGAGCTCATCGACGGACTCGTCACGCTTGATGAAGTCGACGAGGCGCCGCCCGAGGATGGGCAACATGACCTCGTCGGCCTCGTCGAAGGTGGCCTGCACGATGGGGAAGGCCTCAGCGAGCTCGAGGCCCATGTTGAGGTACTGACTGCCCTGCCCCGTGAAGAGGAAGGCGACCTTGCCGTCGATGGGCTCCTCTTCCAGGTAGACCGCCCGTGGGCGCAACAGCTCCGGGCTCTGGCCCTTGCCGAGCACCCGCAGGGAGCGCTTGAGCTGCATGGCGCGCTCGGCCGCGTCCACGCCGGCGGCCACGATGCGCACCGGGGCCGAGGCCTCGAAGGGACGCGTGAGCTCGGCCGGGTCGCCACAGCGCTGCAGAACCCCGACGAGCTCCTCGCGACTCTCCGCGCTCACGGCCCACACACCCTCGGGCAGCGGATCGCCAGTGACAGGGCGGGGTGACACAGCCGACGCATGGAGGGCAGCGACCGCCTTGCTGGCGGCGCGCTTGGCGGCGCGGGCCTCGGCGGGGAGGTACTCCTCGAGCACCACGTGGAAGTTGGTGCCGCCGAAGCCGAAGGCGCTGACACCCGCACGCCGCACACCCTCCTGTGGCACCGGCCAGGGCTCGGCCTGGGTCTGCACCTGGAGGGGCACGTCCGAGAACGGAACGTCGGGCCGGGCCTTGGCGTAGTTGATGCTGGGAGGCAGCACCCGCTTGTGCAGGGCGAGGGCGGCCTTGATGCAGCTCGCAGAGCCAGCGCCGCTCTTGAGATGACCGATGTTGCTCTTGACCGAGCCGATGCGGATGGGTCCGCGGTCGCCTCGCCGGCCCGTGCCGACCACGTCGGTCAGGCACTGCACCTCCACCTTGTCGCCCACCACCGTGCTCGTGCCGTGGCACTCGACGAGGTCGACCTCGACGGGATCGACGCCCGCAGCCGCGTAGGCCCGACGCAGCGCGAGACGCTGGCCCACCGGGTTGGGGGCCGTGATGCCCTTGCCCTTGCCATCGCTGGACGCACCGATGCCCCCGATGACCGCGTAGACGCGATCGCCGTCTCGCTCGGCATCCGACAGCCGCTTCAGCACCAGGATGCCGCAGCCCTCGCCCATGACGAAGCCGTTGGCTGCGGCATCGAAGGGGGCACTGTGCTCTCCACTCAGCGCGCCGATCTTGGAGAACTTGATGTAGGTCTCGACGCCCATGGAGCGGTCGGCGCCGCCCGTGATGGCCATGTCGAAGTCACCGTCGAGCAGGCCCTTGCACGCGGTCTGGAGGGCCGCGATGGAGCCGGCGCAGGCGGCGTCGGTGGTGAAGTTGGGGCCGCGCAGATCGAAGGCGTTGGCCACCCGACCCGCGATGACATTGCTGAGCTCTCCCGGCATGGAGTCTTCGGTGATGGGCGGCACGTCGCGCAGCAGCTCTTCGCTGAATCCGTCGAGGATCTGGGTCTGCACGGCCTCAGGCAGCTCGGAGAAGCCCGGAGACCCAGACAGGGCCTTGCGCATGGCCGGGAGGCGCACGCGCATGGTGTAGCGATCGGTGACCTCGCCTCCCATGCTGTTGCCCAGGATCACCGCGGTGCGCTCACGGGCGAAGTCGCGCCCCTTGTCCTTCTTGTCGCGGGGAAGGGCCTTGTAGCCGGCGTCTTGGAGCGCATCTGCCACCGACTCGAGCGCCCACTGCTGCACGGGATCGACGCTCTTGGCCACCATGGGCGGAATGCGGAACCGCCGGGAGTCGAAGCGGAAGTCGGTGATGAAGCCACCGATGGCGCTGTAGGTCTTGTCGGGCGCGGCAGGATCGGGGTCGTGGTAGAGCGCGGGGTCCCACCGGGTGGGCGGCACCTGCGTGATGGCGCTCCGGCCCTCGCGCACCAGGTCCCAGAACTCGGAGAGAGAGTTGGCGCCGGGAAGCCGGCAGCCGAGGCCAACGATGGCCACACCCTCGCGGTTCTGGGCTGTTGCCTGGGCGACCGCGGGCAGATCTGGGCGGGCCGCAGCCGCGGCCACGTCCGGGGTGGCACGGGTGGCTGCAGCGGCCCGGTAGGCCGAGACGAGGCCCGCGAGGTCGCGGTGCTCTCGGGCCAGGTCGGGAGCCTTCGGCAGGCTGGAACCTGCAGGCCACGCACGCTCACTCGGATCGCCCACAGACCACCAGCCGCGGCTCAGGCCCCAGAAGGGCTCGCCAGCGAGGAGGCGCCGCAGCACGGGAGCCAACGGTGAGGACTGGATCCGGAAGCCGTTGACCACATGGCTGGTGCTCTCGTTGGCACGGCTCATGGCCTGCGCGAGGCGAGAGGGCAGCTGCAGCTCGGGCAGGCCGAGGAGGACATCGGAGAGGATCACACCACGCACGCCGGCAGCCACGGCCTGGGGCAGGTCGACGGGGACGAGGCCAGCATCGAGGATGACCGGCGCCTCCTTGGGCACCTGAGCCAGCAGCTCCAGCCCTGGCGCCACACCACACGCACCCCCGGCCTCGAGGCCACGCAGCAAGATGCCCGCGAAGCCCTCGGGCACGGGGCCCGGCTCCGTGACCTCGAGCCAGGTGTCGCGGTGCTTGACCGGCTGGGTGTGGTGCCCGCCCGCCAAGATCACCGGCCCGGTTCCCGGGACCGAGCGCCGCGTGCGCACGCGTACCCAGGCACCTGCCGGCACGGACACCCGCGCCGACGAGGTCAGATCCACCACGGGCACACCACCAGCCGCCACGACCGCAGGCACGAGGGCCGCACGTTCGGCAGGAAGTACACAAAGAATCGGCAGGTCCGACATCTCGACTCCAGGGGCCGCCGAGCGGGAGCAGCCGTGGGCGAGGCAGCTAACCTGCTCAGACCCGGCTTCCGAGGTGCGAAACGGCTTTCGCACCGTGTTCATCGGGGTCATCGCCGCAGGCTCACCGACCCCATGCCCCGAACGCACCCTTCCCTCACCTTCGAGCCCACACGCCGGCCCCCGTGCAGCCGATCCGCACGCTTCCGGCCATCCTTGTCGACAGGCGTGCGATAGGCGCCGGCCATGGGTCGAATTCCCCCGAACCACGCGCCCGATCGCGGCCACCGCCGTCAGGCTCGCCCCCCCATCGCCGCCGCCTGGGCCGCCGTCCTCACGGTGGTCTCGGCGACCAGTGGCTGTGGCACCGAAGAGCCCGCCACCACCGGCCCCCCCAGTCGCGCCGATGATGCCCGTCTCTACGCAGAGATCGCCACGCGACCCACCGCCGACCTCGCCGACGACATGGCCACCTGCAACCGGATCGGTGACGAGGCGACACGCGGCGACTGCGCCCTCATGGTGGTCCAGCGCGCCGCCATCGCCGACGACACCGCACCCGAGGGCGCCTGCGATCAGATCGCAGAGACCACCTGGCGGAACGAGTGCTACTTCCTGGCAGCCGAGCACTGGGTGAAGGCCGACGATCCTGGCCGCGCCGCCGCCCTGTGTGCCCGCGCCGGCACCTTCTCCGACGACTGCGCCCAGCACCTCTGGCAAGGAGATCTGCAGGCGCTCATCGCCCGCAAGGGCAGCGCACGCCTGCCCGACCGCCTCGACAAGGCCGAGCGCCTCTACGAGACCTGGCTCCCCCATCTCGGTGCCACCAGCGACTTCGGGCATCGCTTCTGGCGTCGCTACTACGAGATGGGCTTCGAGCCCGAGCGACACCTCGACCTCGCCGTCTGCGAGCAGCTCCCCGGCCACCACCGCGAGCTGTGCCGTCTCGGCGGGGCCCGTGTCTACCTACGGCGCCTCCACGACCGCAACCGCGTCCGTCCGGGCGGCCCCGGTCCCGCCGGCCCCGGCCACCAGGGAGGGCATCTCTGCGAGCTCGAGCCTGTCGACCTCGACACCATCGGCCGCGCTCAGCCCGGCATGGGTGTCGCCGCCGACCCTCTCTTTCAGGCCGTGCTCGACGAACAGCACGGGATGATCTGTTCGCCGGAGGGTGGTGAAGCGGGGCCCAGCCAGCTGGTGGGGCCCGACGCGTTCAAGGGGATCCTCGACGAGGCGAACACCCCCTGAGCTCTGCGAGCCAGGGGCCAGTCGTGGGCGTCGGCCAGACGGGCGTGCAGACCCCGGACGAGCCCCATGCTCACGAGGCGATCGTTGTGCAGCGACAGGTGTGGCCCGTGGTACTCGACCGGGTTGACCAGGAGGTACACCGGGGCCCCGCTCGACAGGAGCGTGGTCGCCCGACGGTGCGGCAGGTCCAGCAGCTCAGTCACAGCTGTCCTTGACGATGTAGGTGATCTCCACGTACGCGCTGGCTTCCGGCATCTCATCGAGGATGACAGCGTTCTCAGCGTCGTCGTAGATCCACGCAGCGGTCTCGACATCGTCGACCTCGACGACGATGGTGTCGGGATCCGGGTCGTAGCTGAGGGACACCGTGTCGGTGGGCTCTGCCGCGGCCAGATCGACCACCACATCGAAGTGATCGCTCCAGTCGGTGTCACAGATGCTGAGCACCTGGCCGCCGCTGAAGTCCGCGGCGCTCACGTACCCGAGCCCGGGGTCGGCCGTCTCGCATCCATCGGGCACATCGCCCACGATGGCGACCACCGCGGCGGTCTCGGCGTAGGACCGCATCATGCTCACCAGCGCCTCGGGATCGGCATCGGAGTGGTCGGCCTCGTCCGAGATGGCCACCACCAGCGTCTTGGCATCGCTGCGCACGAAGCCCGAATTGCACCCGCTCTCGCCCTGCTCCAAGGCTGCGACGGCCACGCTGAGCAGTGACTCCGCGTACCAGCCGCTGGGTCCGTAGACCCCGTCCTGCAGGGTGGTCACGGCCGTGGCCGAGCTGGCGCCCACCACGCCGGTGTTGCTGCACCCGTCGTCATCACTCACCACCATGGCCTGCCAGGACAGGCCGGCGCCGTCGAGGGTATCGACGAGGTGGCCGATGTTGTCGACGATGCGCTGGCGGTCGTCGTCCATGGAGGCGGACTGGTCCACGGCGAAGACCAGGTCGACCGCCGCCCAGGGGCCGTCGGGCTGACGCCAGGTGTCGACCACCTCCTGGCTGGCGAAGGACTCGCCCGTGGCTAGCTGGGTGGCCGACCTCTGGCCGGCGGGATCGTTGCTCTCGACGTAGAGCGTCCCGGTCACCTCACCGCCCGTCTCCGGCAGGAAGTGCACCTCGACGTCGACCGCGTCGTCGGGCTCCAGCGTCCACGGCAGGGGGTCCTCGTCCCCGGTGATCGAGTAGCCCTCACCCACCTGGTCCACCGCTGTGATCTCGAGAGGAGCGTCCCCGACATTGCGCAGCTCCAGCGTCTCGCTCAGCTCGTAGCAGACGATGGTGTCGCCGAGATCGGTGCTCGCGGGCGAGATCTCCAGCTCGGGAAAGAGTCCCTCGCCGTCGAGGGCCAGCCAGAACTCCGGGGTGTCGGGGTCGTCACTGGTGATGACCAGCCAGCCCTCGTCCTCGGTGTTGATGGGGCTGTAGACCAGCTCGACGGTGATGCTGCCGTCGGCGGCCACGCGCTCGGGCGACCAGTCCTTGGCCAGCGAGAAGGCCGGGCCCTCGGCCACCACCACCTCGTCGACATCGAGGCCGGCGTTGCCACGATTGCCGATGGTGAGGCTCAGCGTCTCCGTCTGGTCGTACGGTACGCCCCCGAAGTCGACGCGGACGGGGTCCACGAAGATGTCGGGCTTCACGTTGGGATCGGAGCCCTGACCCTGGATGCCCTGGTCGCTCTTGCAGCCCAGGAGGCCCGATGCGACCAGGGAGAGTCCGAAGAGGACCAGAGAATTGCCGACGACAGGCGGAGCCACGGGCATGGGGCACTCCCCTCCATTCCGACCGACCTGTCCGAGATCTCTGCCAACGTACAGCACAGATGGCCCACTGCAAAGGTATGGTGAGGGTGCACGGAACAATCGATCGGGCAGCCAGCTCTGGCCGGAGCCCTCATGCGCGCGTGGACGCCCCTCCTTCTCCTCCTCCCCCTCAGCTGCGACCCCGTCGGCGAGGACAGCGGGGCCGTGGTGCCAACCGGCACACCCTCCGTGGAGGTCTCGCCGCGTGAGCTCACCTTCGAGCTGACCGACGGCACAGCCGAGATCCAGACCTTCACGGTGGCCAACTACGGCACCGCGGAGCTGACCCTGTACGGGCTCGACCTCGGCGGCAGTGATGCCGACCGCTTCACGGTGCTGGACGACCCCTCGCAGCTCACCCTGGCTCCCCGAGACAGCGTGGTCTTCGAGGTGGTGGTCGATCCAGACGACGACGGGCTCCAGGCCGAGCTCATGGTCCGCACCTCCGATCCCGACCGGCCGGAGATCGAGCTCGACCTCGTGCAGCCGACACCCACCGACCAGAGCGGTGGTGAGGTGGCCCAGGATCAGCTCATCGATGTCTTCATCCTGCTCGACACCGCATACAGCTACAGCTGCTACCACCCCGATCTCGAGCGCTTCATCGAAGACCTGACCAACGAGATCTTCGATCACTTCGAAGATGTGAGCGTTGGCTTCGGAACCTACGACGACTACGTGGGTGTGGGCTCCGGCTGGGCCAACACCGGCGGTCACCCCTACGAGATGCGCCACCAGATCTCCAACGACCGCGACTCGCTGCAGGCGGCCGCGCGGGGTCTGGCCATGGACTACGGCGGTGATGGCCCCGGCTCGGCCTACGAGGCGCTCTTCCAGGCCGCGTGGGGTGCAGGCTTCGACCTCGACTGCGATGGCGTCTTCGACCCCAGCACCGACATCGCACCCTTCGTCTCCGAGCGAGATGACGCCTTTGGTGGCGCCGCCGATGGCGTCCACGACGGCTCCGTCCAGGGCACGGGCGACCGGCCCGGAGTGGGCTGGCGCGAAGGGGCGACGCGCATCGTCATCCTGGGGGCCGACAACTCCATCCGCGATCCCGATCTCGGTCACCCCATGCCCGAAGGCACCTGCTTCGAGCCAGCCGACAAGGCCCTCGCTGTCGAGGCCTTCACCACCAGCGACACCCGCTTCCTGGGCGTCAACGTCTACGAGTGGCAGGACGGTGACCCCGAGCTGCAGATCCAGCTCGAGAACTTCGCCCGCGCCACCGACTCCTGGATCGACCAAGACGGCGACGGCATCGAGGAGGAGCCTGCGGTGCTCTACGGCAGCTGGAACTGGCCGAGCATCGTGGAGGTGCTGGAGGCCATCGAGGACCTGGCGGTGGTCGAGTAGCGCTCAGGGGCCCGTCCCGGTGAACACCCGGGCCACCGCTTCACCCAGGTTGTTTGCCGGACTCGCCAAGATGGGCTGGCCCCTGTAAGGAACCGACGCACGGGGGCGTTGTCCCCTTGTCCCGAGGCAGGTCGTCCTCGCTGGGCGGAGGTTCGTTGGTTCCATTGGTGGTCGTGCTCGCACTCCTCGGCCACGTGGTCGCGGCGGCGCCTGGCGAGGCCGAGGCCCACGCCTTCGATGGTGCCTGGGTCAGCCACACCACCGAGGACGGCCGCACCGTGGTCGTGCCGCTGAGCGCCGTGCTCGCCGAGGACATGGACGAACCCGAGGCCCCGCCCGTCGACTGGATGGTGGACCGCATGACCGTGCGGCTGACGCCGGGCACGGACACCGGGGTGGTGGTGCGCGCCGAGCTCCGGGCGCTCTCCGAGACCTGGGCCCAGCCCCACATCCGGCTGCCAGGCGGCGTGGTCGACAACGTCACCCTCGATGGCCAACCCACCGAATTCACCACCGAAGGCGACGCGACCGCCATCCCCTTGGAGCTGAAGGGGCGCCACGTGCTGGTGCTCACGGGCTCCATGCCCACCCCCACGTCGGCGGCCGCCATCAGCTGGTCGGCCATGCCCGAGCCCGCCCGAGCCCTGCTGGTGGTCGACGTACTCGGCCTCGACGTGGACGTCACCGGTGCCATTCCACGTACGGCTCGCCGCTTCGACATCATCCAGACCGGCCAGGTGAGCCTGCGCTGGAAGCCCGAGGCGGCC
>JAERSX010000745.1 GCA_016845285.1 Deltaproteobacteria bacterium
GTGTCGGTGATCTCACCGCTGCCGCTGTCACATGCGGACAGTGCGAAGAGGGAGAACAGGGGAAGGGCGAGGCTCAGCGGGCGAATGGACATGGATACTCCTTGACCAGCCACGTTTACGCGGCTGGTGGCCGACCTGCCACCTCGGGCCGTGAATGTCACATGTCTTCGGGCGGGGAGCGGATGGTGCGCCGGTCTCAACGGGAGGGGCCGGTGTGGCTGGGGTGGGCTTGTCCAAGGTGATGCTGAGCGCGACATAGCAGCTCGCTGCTGGGTAATCTTGGGGACGCCCTCGGTTCCCTGGAGGTGGCTGCGGTGATGTTGCTCCACGCCCTGTTGACCGTCGCGGTGGCGGCGAGCCCTGGCGACGAGTTCCAGGTGGACTTCGTGGGCGGGCGCCTTCGCATCGAGGGCTACCAGAGCCCCGCCTGGGAGGCCGTGGAGCCCGCAGAAGAGCGGATCTGCGTGGTGGTGGTGGGCACCTCGCCCTCGGGGCCCACCCTCCGCACCGATGACTGCCAGGGGCCGGCCGCCGAGCTTGCGCGGAGCCTCATCGCGAGCTGGAGCCTCGATCTGACCGGCAGCTGGCCGGATGAGCAGGAGCTCTTGCGGATCGGCCTGGTGATTCCCGGTCCTCAGGACGCCCGACGGGGCCTGCTCGCCTCCATCACGGGCCCCGACGACCTGGGCGCGACCCTTCCCTCGGACATCGAGATGGTCCCGGCCGAGGGAGACTGCCCAGGTGGTTGGGGTGGCAGGTGGAGTGTCGTGGGTACCGTCATCGGCGCGACCCAGCCGTCCTACATCGAGCCGGAGCCCGTCGTGACCTGTGCGGTGTCGGTGGAGATCGACTGGTTCGGAGACGCGGCCATTTCTGACATCCGAGGCTGCCCGGAGGGAGCATGGCGTGAGGCGGGTCAGCGAGCGCTGTCGCGGAGCGAGTCGACCTGCCCGACCTTCAGCGATGGTCGGCCCGTGACCTCCCAGAAGGAGCACCGGGTCCGCGTGAGGACCGGCTTCGACGAGGAGCACACCCAACCGTGACCCTGGACGTGGGGTCGCTCGATGTGTCATCGGAGCGCGCCGCTGGAGGTGAGAGATGTTGAGACGAGTCGTCGTGGAGCCACATGATCCGAGCTGGGCCGGGGCCTTCGAGGCAGAGGCCACTCAGCTCGTGCAGGCACTGGGCAGCAACCTCGTCGAGTGTCATCACATCGGGAGCACCGCCATCCCTGGCATCTACGCCAAGCCCATCATCGATGTCCTGGTGGAGGTGGTCGACATCGATGCTGTCGATGCCCGGTCTCCTGCGATGGAGGCGCTCGGCTACGAGGCCATGGGAGAATGCGGCATTGCCGGCCGACGTTTCTTTCGTCGAAACAACGCGAGCCAGGTGCGTACCCACCATGTCCATGTCTTCGCGGAAGGCACGCCGGGCGCGACTCGACACATCGCCTTTCGAGACTTCATGCGCGCCCACCCAGCCCACGCACGGCAGTATTCCGAGCTGAAGCGGGGGCTGGCGAGCGCGCATCCCCAAGACATCGGCCAGTACATGGCTGGAAAGGACTCCTTCATCAAGGACATGGAGCGCCGAGCGCTGGCTTGGTGCAGGTAAGCAGACCGCCGGCGCCTTCCATGAGCCACGATCATCGACTGGAGCTCGACGCCCTCGTGGGCTTGAGCTGACCAACCTTGTTGGCGTCCACACATCCAGATGTCGCCTCCAGGTTGGACGGGCGCCGTTGTGGTCACACAGCCGACCGAGGTGGACCGGACGATGGTAGACGTGGGGCCTTGGAGATCTCATGCGTGTTCTTGCGTCCCTTGCGCTCCTACCGCTGTTGACGGCATGCCCCACCAGCCAGACGCCACCGTCGCAGTACTGCGCTCCCGACGACAGCATCTCGCTCACCGACACCGACGTGCTGAACGGATGGGGCACCTCCATCGCGGAGCACCCCTTGATGACGGGGTCACCGTTCACCGGAACCCTGGTCTACGACAGCGACGGAAGCACCACCGACGCCACGATCACCACCGCATACCGGGACGTGGCGATCGTGGGGGCCTCCAACTCGGAGTACCCCGACTACGAGTGTGAGCCGCACGTCGAGTTCACCATGGACCTCACGTTGGTGACTGCTGACGGCGCCTTCGATGAGACGCTCGAGGCCAGCCTCTACCCAGTATGGATCAGCGAGGAGGGCACGCTCATGCCTGCCGCTGTGAACGACGGCATCGAGGGAACCTACGCCGAGAACCATGTCGACGATGCTCGGGGTGACAGCAACTCACGGCTCGACCTCCAGCATCTGTCGACCGAGCCCCTGCCCATGAGCGGGGGTGTGATGGTGGAGTTCGAGGTGCCCGAAGGCGAGATGGGCGTGGCCGAGATCGTGGGAGAGCTGACGTTTCCGTAGGGCTCACCTCGTCGGGTGGCCGACCCTGACATCCAACGGCGGTCGGCAAGCGAGACCCGCGCTCGGTTGGCGTGCCACACGCGCCTCTTCACGAATCGGTGAGCGCCTTCTCGAGGGCAACGTTTACCACCCGACCTCGCTTCGAGAAGGTGCCGGCGATGTAATAGCCTCGCTGCAAGTTCAAGATGAGCATGGGGCGGTTGTCGTGGGAGGTCAGGGTGGTCATGAAGCCGAACGTCTGTGTGCGACACCAGGCCTCTTGACGTTCCGCGAGGTTCCGGCCGATCCCGCGACGCCGGTAGGCCTCGAGCACACCACCTCGCCAGCTCTCGAAGGTGCGCGGGTCGTCGGAGCGACCCAACTTATAGCCCGCCAACACACCGTCAGCGTACGCGAGGCAGAGATGAACCCAAGGCCGCCCGAGCAGACCAACCCGACACGCCTCAGCATAAGCTGAGACGTCAGGATCGCCTCTCTCGGGCAACCCGTCGAGCTCCCGAGCAAGGGCAGCGACCGCCCGAAGGACGTCGTCGTGAGGCATTCCCTCGAACTCGCGATATTCGATGGTGGTCATGCTCGGCTCCTCCGGCCCGTCGCAGGCGGGCTGCTGAGGGTGCTCATGAATTGATAGCACGGAGGTCGCGCCGAACGGGACGAGCGCTTCGCGACCGGGGAGGGGGCGCTTATTTTGTTCGCGTGAGGCGAATGAGCTCGAGCCCGTCCGATACCGCGATGTGTATGGCGTACTCGCCCTTGCCCAAGCTTGCCGCGATCACGCCTTCCTCCGCCTCGATGTCCTGGGGCTCGGCAGCTCCTGGACAAGCCGAGTCAAACAGGAACAGCCGTCCATCCTCCAGACAGAGCGGCTGACCCCATGAGGTCCACTCCTGGACCTCGGACACCATCGCCTGGGCGACATCTTGGGTGATGGGGTCCTCCTCGTAGTTTCTGATGATCACGCCACCGTCTGGTGTCGCCAGGAATGCGGTGAGCAGCTCCAGATCGAGCGCCAGGGCCCGCCCGGTCCCCACCTTCACCACACCGATTGCTCCATAGTCGAGGTTTGTGTGGTCCTCGGCATTACATGCGCGGTCGTAATCACCGTTGTCGACACCACCCCAGCTCGAGGCCAGTTCAGCGGGTATCGCGATGACGGGACCACCCGCAGAACAGGTCTCTGGCAACGACACTTCTATGCTCCTGAGCAGTGGGCTTGTCTCCGCTGCCGTATCTCCGGGCCAGACGTCCTGCCATCGGTCCCACGGACTCCTGTCGGGGTCAGCAGGCTTGTCTGGTGCCCGTTGCACCGACTAACCATCACTCAGGCTCCCAAGGAAGGTCTGAATCGCTTCCAGCACCTCGCCGGGACAGACCTGCAGCAGCAGGTGAGGACCGTCGAGCACCACTGCGTCCGCGCGGGGACACTGCCGATGCAGCTCTCGATTGACCCGGCCGGGTACGAGTCGGTCCTTCGTGGCCTGGATGCTGAGGAGAGGCACCTGGCACTGCTGGAGTGCGGGACGCGCATCAACAGTGAGGATCGACTCAAGTCGAGACAACAAGAGCCCCGGCGAAGCCGAAGCAACTGCCGACTGCACCTCGGAGACCAAGCTGCTGTCAGCCCCGAGTCCCACAAACGCCATGCGGACCACCCACTTGGGGGGAGGGCTTGCCATGAAGATCCTCGCCGCACCCAGTACCCACCCGCGAGGCCCGCCGACGGGGTTGTGTGCGAACGAGGCGACAACAACACCGGCGAGGAGGTTCGGCGGTGGGCGGGAACACACACGAAGGACCACTGGTCCAGAGAAGGACTCACCCACCAGGACAGCAGGCCCGAGCCCTGACAGTCGTTCGCGGACCACCGCCTCGACGTGCTCGTAGCCAGAAGCACCGACGTCGTTGTACGACACCACAGCCACACTCAGCTGCGACCTGCTTCCAACCAGTTGACAGAATCGGTCGAACAGCCGCCCATCACCATCCATGCCTGGAAGCATCAACAGGGTGATGTCCTGTTCCCGCGGCGGCGCCACTATGAACCCCCGAGAGCAGGGCGGGTTGACACTGCAGAGAGCCAGACAGCGACCGCCGTTGCCCGCAGCCAGCTCGTGGCCAACATGGGAGGCTGGTCCGCTTGGCCGGCGCGTTGGGCAAAGCTGCGGCGCCTTGCGCATTGGCCCGAGGCTTCTCGCATCGGTGTAGAGCGCACCTCCGGCGGGTGCTGTCCCTGGCCAGGCACCATTGGGCTCACGAGGAGATCGCAGGTGACTGCGCCCAGCGGGACACTGTCTCCGACGATTGATCGACGAACAGCCAGGGCCCAACTTCGTTGGGGTCCGTAGACTTCTTCCATGCCGCGACGAAGTGCAGTTGGAGGCTGTCTCTTGGGGCCAGTATGCGGTCTGGGGCCTTGCAGATCTCGATCTTCAGACAGCTTGGAGCGGAGGTTGCAGCGTCACTGAAGCCACTCGGGGAGTCTGTCCAGGCACTGGGCATTCGGCAGCCTGCCACAGCTCTGGCGCGCAGGGCCTGGTCGTCCTCGGTGCCTATCGCGACACACAAGCCGGCATGTGAGGCGGTGATCGCCTCGAGGCACTCACCCGAGTCAGGATCGAACCGACCCACCAGTGGTCGGATCTGCCAGGTGAGGGAGCCGATGGGGCTCGTCGCGCAAGCCCTCAAGACTGCAACCAAGGCGCCATCGGCCCGATGCTTCAGCTCGTCTGGAAGAGGCACGGTTCGTACGAGCTGCTCAGCAAGCAAGCCACTGGACTCCCAGCGAGTGAGATGGCCTTGAATCCCCAGCAATGGCCACCGCTTCGTCTCACCCAGATCCTGGCTGGAGTCGAGCGAGAGGGTCATGGGGATCCCTGGGCATCCAAGGAGACCGTCGGCACCTTCCGAGCCGAGGGTGCCTGAGATTCCGCCGAAGAGCATGGACTCCATGGAAGGATTCTACTCAGGAATTGAGGATCGACGGGACGACAGGGCCCACGAGCCGACCTTGGCTGGGTCGAGCGTCTGCGTGGCGGCCAGAGGTCCAGGCCCAAGCAGGAGCAGTGTCGCCCCACGACCAGATCTCCAGCGAAGTCCTGCCCGTATGTGTCGGCAACGGTGTTCGTGTCTTGGATGGACATGGACGAGGAGATGGGCGCCGCCCTGTTCAGAGGGAAATGGAGCCGTGTCGACAGAGTGCCGCAACGGAAGAGCGCCCTCCGAAAAAAAATCGCATCGGGGTGATCTGCGTTTGGCTCTCGGGCGTATCTCTTGTGTCCCTCGCCGGAGTCTCCATGTCCAACATCCGATTTGCCCTGTCCGTGTTCCTGCTGAGCTTCAGCACCACGGCCGCCGCCGTGGCGTTGGACTGGCTCATCGCCTTGGTGGTGGCCTGCGGCATTGGCCACCTGGGGGTTGCGCTGCTGATGGGCCTGGTCTAGGGACGGGAGGTGGTGTCGGCGCGACGACGCAGGACTTCGAACTGCGGGCTCCGGCTACGACTCGTTTCATCTCGATGAGAAAGGGGGCATGACATCCCACTGTGAGTTCGAGGACGTCCGGTCGAGCGTGTTCACATGCAGCCTCGAGTGTGGCGAGTACTCCATCGCCGTGGCCTTGCCGGTCGGCGCGTCGGAGAAGAGTCCCGTCTGGCAGCCCGCGAGGGCAACGGCGGCGAGAGCGACGGTGGTGCGGTTCATGAACACACCCACTCCGAGCCTGGCAAGAATGGCCCTGCACGAACTCTTCGGCCGCCCCCTGCACGAGGTCGAGCCTGGACTGTAGGCCGTGCTCGAGGAGGCCGAGCGGCCCGCGCACTATGACGACATCGCCAGTGTCTACGATCGGGTCATCGGCAGCGGGCTGTAAACCGGGTCCTGAGGGGCAACCCCCTCAGCGAGTACCGAGCCTATTCCCACGGGGCCATCCACGACGCTACGGGACCGGTGCTGGACGCAGGCTGTGGCTCCCTGGTCTTGACCGCTGCGGACTACGCCAACAGCACGGCCCCGGTGATCCTGCTCGATCGATCGCTCGGCATGCTGCGTCGAGCCCGCACCCGCCTCACCGACGCGCACCCCAGCATCGTGGTGCAGGGCGACCTCTACGATCTGCCCTTCGACCACGCGGTCTTCGAGACCGAGCACCGCACCCGCGCCAACGCCCAGAGCTCGCACTGGTCGCCTTGGCTGTTCCACCGCATCGAACCCGCCCACACTCGGGGTTCGTGGCTCAGATGTACTTGGTCGAAAGCACGAATGCCGCCTCTCCGCCGCGGTCTTCAGTGGATGAACGTCAGCCGGGGTGTTCACGTAGCTCCACGTACTCCTCAGCGGATGGGAGGCGGTCGAGTAGCCGCTGGAAGCGACCGGTCTCCACGGTGTACATCAACCACGAAAACCCGATGAACACCAAGAAGAAGACGCCCATGATCCCGTCTCCCGTCGTCCAAGCGCCGCCGAGCAGGATGCCCGCCCCCATCAACCCATCTACCCAATAGACCCATGGAGCCCGGTAGGTCATGGTGGGGGGATACCGCCCAAGGTTGATGGCCGCACAAAACGGCCAAGAACGCTTCCTCCGGTATTTGCCCTGCATGCGCACCTGAGCGCCAACGCCCATCAGGATGCGCCGCCCCTCGATCCGAATCCAGCCACAGTCGGTGCGCACCACACCGTCGCCACAGTCCACCAGGCTGCGCAGCTGACGAAAGGTCGGTTGGTCGATGCGGTGCCATCCAATCGGCACCCCCCGGCCCATTCGGCCCCTCGGGCGACGCATCGAGAACCACCCCTGAATGTGGAGGGCAGCCACCCCGATCGCAATCACCAAGACGGAGATGAAAACGCCAATCTCCATGCGGTCTATCCAGTCTTGGGTGACGCACTCGTGCCCCACGCAGCGGAGCTCTGGCGCACAGTCGGCGTGACGCTCACAGGGATCGCCACCGCGAGCTACCGTGCCCCAGACCAGGGTCATCCAGATGACCGCAGCCGACCAGTGTCGCGTAAGTATTCGGTTCACAGGTTCCTCTTGGATAGGCGCCAGGAAGGACTCAGATTCGCTTGAGCCTACCAAACAGGATCTTGGCGCACGTCCGTGGCTCCGTGGTCGATGCGTTGATTGGGGGGGAGTGGGTGGGTGCGCACAACCGCGCGATAGCATGTGGGTTGCCTTTGACCATTGAAGGGGTCTCGTACGTGCATGGGGTCAACGCCTTTCTTTGTCGACAAGGAGACCTTCCCAGCCCTGGTGCGCCCGGGGGTGGTGCACGCAAGGGCTCACAACGGAGAGCCGTGTTGCCTTGACGCGACCTGCTCTGGCGGATCTTCGGGGCCCTTGCTACCAAACCGGTTCGACCTGGAAACGAAGGTTGAAGAGGTAGTACGGGCCTGGCATTTGAAGTGCTCCGCGCCCTGCCAGCCATTGCAGGTCCTCTTGCCCCGCGTAGACCGCGTCTGCCTCGTCGTCGTAGTACAGGTCCTCGTCCACGAAGACCACCCAGAGCGTCTCGCTTCGCCGCAGACTCACCACTGAGGTGTCGCGCCAGGCAGGTTCGTAGGTGTTGTCTTCTGTGGGCGAGGCGTCGTACAGTTCGTCGTCGATCCAGTACTCAATATAAGGATCAGGCGGCACGGTGCCCTCAAGGAGCTGAGGTGCGTACTCGTCGACGAGGTCGAGGACCTCCGCCATTGTAGCCGCCTCGGGGACCGCGTAGCCCAAGAGCTCCAGGGCCTCGATCAACCAGTCGGGAACGTCGCCGTCCCAGTCCCACGGCTCTTCGGAGTCGGGTCCCTTGTACGGGAGGAACCCTGCGGAGAGCACGGTGAAGCGGAAGGTGTTGGTGGAAAACGCGCAGCAGTCGTCGGTGCCATCACCGCACCATTCGTACCTGGTCACGCACTCACAGTCTCCGTCGCCGTCGGGCTGGGCGTTGTAGCCGCACTCGACCCTGTCGCGGTCATCGTCATCGTCGTCGGAACCAGATCCGATGACACCGCAGCCGGCGATGAAAAGCGAGACCAGTGCGAATGTGGTCACGGACCGCAGCATGGCGACATGTCAGGCTCCCCCTGGTATGTGACTTCTCACTCGCTCCCAGGACTGTAGCAGACGAGCGGAGTGGGTACATAGGGACCCCAGGCGCCTCTCGCTGCGAGACACGATACCGCTTCGACCGCCTGTCCGCTGCCCGCTGGCCGGTGGCATTTGGGCTGAGGGACGCCGTTCACGAGACGGGCTGAGCCAGCCATTCTCGCGCCCAGCAGCGGATCACGGGATCGAGATGGACGGCCCCATCGAAGCGAGCGAGCCCATTCTCGACCAATTCGTCCACGCCCACGTGAGCGTCCGCGGCGCGGAAACCGAGACGCGCGGCCACGGTGCTGAGGGGGACGGGTTCCGGCCGCGTGCTGGTCGCGAGCCACACGCGGCGAGCCTGACCTCCCACGCGCTGCCAGGCCCGCGCGATCGACGCACGCAAGGGAGGCGTATGGTCTTGAGGGCGCCGGATGGGCAGTATCGAGGGCGCGCCTCGGAGGGAGTGGGAAGAGGTCCACCAGGCCAACAACTCGACGGCCAGCGGACGGCCACCGGTCAACGCGGCGAAACGGTTGGCCTCGACCGGCCCGCACGGCTGCCCGCCCAGGGAGATCGTTCGACGCTGGAGCATCGCCTGGGCGGTGGTGTCGTCGATGGGATGAACGCGAATGGAGTCGAGCCATGGAATGGAGAGGCGGATGGGGCTCGTCACGGCGAAACGCACCCCGGTGAAGTGGTACCTGGACCACTCGGCCATCGTCTCTGAAGAGGGCACCACGTCCAGATCGGCAATGACGAGCACTGGCGGGCGAGCATCGAGGTGTTCGAGCCCCGAACCGTCCGACGCGAGGCAAACCGTACGTAGACCCTGCTGCCACTCCAGGTGGTTCAGCAGCGCAGTGAGTCCGACACCCGGCCCACCGACGAGCTGGATGCTGCAGCCCGCTCCGAGTCGCGCCAGAGCGTCGGTCAGCAGGGCGTGTCGCCCCATCAGGGTTCCCCCTGCATGGTGGTTCTCCACGACGAGCTTGATGCCTCGGGTCCGACAGCGGAGGATGGTCTTCGGGTGTGAAGGGTCGCGCTCGAGCTTCTTGCGCAACCGGTAGAGCACATTGTCGAGCGCCCGACCCGGCTTTCTTCCACGCCCGAGGGCCTCGCCGTTCACCCAGCGCCCATGGGCCGCAAAGAGCACGCCCAAAATAGTGAGCTCCTTCTCGGACAGCTGCGACTCGTCTCCGTCCACGTACACCATCCTGCCGCTGTCGAGCCCCAACCATCCTCGGTCCAACCGCACGCGGGTCTCGAGTTCCGAGACCTCGGCGTCCTGACATACGCCGCGAAGCGGGCGGTAGCGAAGCCCCAGACCGCGAACACTCTGAAACTGGCGGATGTGCCCCCCGGCTTCGGTCTTGGAGCGCAGTCGCTTGACGGTGTCATCGACCGCGCGAGTACGCACGTTGGGCGCGTAGTCCCAGATCACCCGCAGGAGCTCCGCTCGAGAGACCACCTCCTCGGGGCGACCGCCAAGATAGGCAGCCAGGGCCAGCTCGAGGGGCGTGAGCTGGAACGCGCCCTTTGTCGTGGCGAATGCACCGGTGCGCAGATCGAGACAACCTCCGGCAAGCTGGAGGGACTGAACGTCTTCCTCCTCTGATGCGTACTTCGCGTGACGGTGCATTGAGTGACCTCCTCGTGAACGAGCCCCACCAATTGCTACGAATCGACGGGCCGAACGGATCACTCTGGACATCACAATTTTCGAAAATGTGGCCTGGTGGGAGGTGTCGATCTACGACAAATAGACATGCCCCCTCTTCTCATTCCTTCGCGAGGTCCATGGGGACCTTGCGAAGGGCATCGTTTGTGGGTTGCCGACACCGCTTGCGAATTGTCGAGGGCCTGGACCTGCCTCGCATCAGCGCGCTGGAAGCGGTCTGCTCGTCTCGCGCTCAGTATATAAAGCCGTACCAGAAGCGGAACGTCGTGTCGACCTCCTGATCCCGGCTGAAGCGATTGCGGATCTTGTCGAGTACCTCGGCGTTGTAGCCCTCTGTGTCGTATCTTGCGGGATCGACCTCTCCCTCGGCGACGAGCTCGTCGAGGACCGTGTTCGCGATGACCACCTCGGCCAGCATCGTCTCACACATCTCCTTCACGGTTTTTCCCGGGCTCGAGGCAGTGTCCTTATCGATGAGTGTGTCGGTCGGATGTCCACGGTCAGCTTCGATCTGCAAGATGACCACGGTGTTGCCGACCACCTCTGCGATGATGAAACGGGGAATGGTAATGGTCGAGGTGGTGCCACTGATGGGGCCCAACGTCGCTGATCCGATCGGGGATCCCATGCCCAATGCGAACGTCGTCGTGACGCCTCCGCTGGTGTGTCTGAGGGTAGGTCGAATCTCGATGGTTTCATACAGAGCGCCGGTTGAACGGGTGCCGCCGACCGTAGGGTCGATCATTTCCTCGCCCGCCGGAGAGCGATGCCAGTCGGAATCCCAGAGGTTGACGACGTACCCAAACTCAATGGTGTTGGTCAACTCGATGGAGACGTTGCCGGAGATGCCGTAGTCAGCCTCGATGTCGATGACTGTTCCGCCAGTCAACGTCGACACGGGCGTGAGCTCGTACCATTGGTCGAGGTCTCCCTCGGGCTCCTCGGGCTCCTCGACGGGTTCCCCTGTATCTCCGGTGTCTCCCATCGGTCCGTCGGGTTCCCCTGTATCTCCGGTGTCCCCGCCCGTGTCGCCCATGGGGGGGTCCGCATGAGCTTCCAGGGCGGTGTAGAGCGTCAGACAGGTGGTGAGGAATATACACGCGAGTATTCGATTCATGGGTCAACTTCCTGAGAGAGAGAGAGGGGGGCGGGCGCGTGACCATCACTCTTCCGGCGTGCCTTCATCGACGGTGAGCAGCCGGGTTCGCATGGTCTCGATCAAGGCGCCCATGACAGGCGTCTCGGCAGCAATCGCATTGCAACGTGTTTCTTCGAACGAACCATTGAGGAGGGCCGCGCCGAGGGAGTGGCCTAGATCGATGAACGTCACCGCTCCGCTGTCGTCGATGAGGATGTTGTTCATGTTCAGGTCGCCGTGCGGGCCGATCTCGTGCAGCTCCATGAGGGCGTCCCAGATGCTGACCTCGATGATGTCCCAGCCTCCGAGTGCCTCCACCTGGTCGGCGGTGAGATCCAACAATGCCGTGGCGTCTACCTTCGTCTGCAGGTGGCCGATCACTTTTGTGACAGGGACGCCGCTCGAGACGTCTACTTGCGTGTACCAACCCTTGATACCGACAACCGGGCCGCCGTAGCTCTGCACCTCGGCTTCATAGCCTTTGCTGGTCCGGTATTGGGCGTCGGTGAGCACGAACCTCGTTCGGAGCTTGAGGACCAGCGTGGTGTCTTGCACGACCGTGTGGACGTCGTGATAGGTTCCGTTGCTGATCTTGGGGCCTGCGGTGTAGTTGCTGCTGTTGTAGGAGCCCAGGCTGGCGACACCTCCGCCAGAGCTGCCACCGCCTCGGCGACGAATCGGTCCGCCACACTGCTGCAATCCCGTGTCGAAGGCACCGCCGGTGTCGTTTTCGGTGCAGCTGCCGGTGCCCGTGTCGAAGCAGAGGCCTGTGTCCAAGTCGAACGGGCCGCCTGTGTCCGTGTCCAAGGAACTGCCTGTGTCCTCCTCTGAGGGGTCTGTGTCGTCAGGCTCAGCCGCTGTCGTGGGGCCAGAACTCAGACCCAACATAGCCAGAATCAGGACGGCCAATTCCCACTTGTGGATTCGATCCATGAAACGCTCCCTTTGTGCGCACATACAGCATGTCAGGGTCGAACCTGTTTGGTGGTCGCGCTATGAGGCACCAATGAGGCAGAACAGACGGTCTGTGCTTGAAGAGGCCTCCAGGCTCCTTCGGCTCGTCGTACGTGCTCGCCCAGCAACGGGTTCCCGCATCGGGATCGAACGGATGCCGTCCGCCGACGGTGTTGGACCTCGAGACCCTTCCCCAACCCTTGAGACTGCAAGAAGTCCCGGAAGCGGTGGTAGCGGCGGGGCCAGGTTTCCGAGAGCCGTCCGCGGCACGCGGAGCCCTGCGGTGGCTTTCTCGTGTCACCGCATGGGGACCGACACCACCGGTAGAACCGGGGGCTCGCCGGCCGTCTATGAGAGGCAGCGCTGATGTAGGGTCGTGATCGCCTCCTTCGATGG
Source organism: Deltaproteobacteria bacterium (assembly GCA_016845285.1). Lineage (GTDB taxonomy): Bacteria > Myxococcota_A > UBA796 > UBA796 > UBA2385 > BH17. Next base: position 12,667 of record JAERSX010000745.1, read on the forward strand.
TCGTCACGGAGCCTGCACGGTATTGAGCGCCGTAGCCCGAGCTAGCTTTGCCACCTGTGGCAAGACATGAGCCTGTAGCCTTCGTGTGAGCGAATGCTTGGGCGGATAACCTCTTGCTATCCCCTAATCCGAGCCGGCAGCTGACGTTTCCCCAGCGCGTTCGATGACGTGCTGGTTTCTGTGGGACTAGGGTTACGACGGTCCATGGAAAGAGCCCCTGTATGGCTCTCCAACTCCGGAGTCTCAGCATGTTCGACGTTGGGTAGGAGTCGGCAAGGACCCGTATTGATGGAGCCAGGCGGACCGACATGGACCGAAGTGAAATCATGCTCAGATGGGATCTTTCCGCACCTTCAACATCTGGTTGAAACCCGCTGGGTGAGGGGCTCACTGTCTCTGGACTATTCCAGAAGGGCTACGCGGAAGTGCTCCAGCTTACGAACAGCCAAACTTCATCGAGCTCGTACACCAGGAGCTTCTCATTCCAGCGGTCTATAATCACATGTGTCGCAAGTACTTCGGACGCGGAAGGGATCGCGCGCTGCGGGGTTGCGCGCTCCGTCAGTTCCCGGAGATCTTCGAGGAACACGGGGTGATCTGCTAGCTGGGGCCGTTTGGCAACGTGGTCCAAGACATCGCGCATGGCGGGGGTCTCAAGATCTTCCCGGGAAAGCTGACCAAGGCCAGGAAACGGTGACCCATTGTCGTCAACGTAGCTGTCACCGAAGTCGAGAGCGACGAAACGTGCAAGAGCATCCAGAACCTCGGCACCAGCGTCTTTGGCCAATTTGGCGATGAAGAGAGACTGCTCACCTCCAAGAGCCAGGTGCCCAAAACCCGTGAGTACCTGGAGGGGAGGAGCAGGTCGCAGGAAGGACTCGGCCAACCGAGACCGGAAGTCTTGGCCCCGGGAAAGGATGAAAGGCAAGGGGTGACTCCGTACTGCGAGCTTCAGAAGCGGGCCCGTCAAGGTCACTGGAGCTTGCTCGACGTCCTATTTGGACCGAGGCGTGTCGTCGAACATGTCCCGCGGACAGGCAGCATTCGCGGCTTCGACCGAGTACATCTGAGCCACGAACCCCCAAAACTCGACGGGTCCGGTGCGGTGGAGCTGCCGAGGTCACACTGAGAAGATGCGTCCGTGCACGCTGAGCCCCTTAGAGGCCGTCTTCTCGAGGCGTTGTTGGTGGGCCGACGCAGGGGTGCCTGCAAAGACGCCAGGAGGGTCCCGGATGGTTGTTCAACCGGCGGGCACGGTGGTCGGGGGAGGCGCTCTGATGGCCGGGGGATGGACGTTTGTCCCTCTTTAGACGACGGCGGCTACGTCCTCTGCCATTCCCATCAACTCTCGAGGGTTGGGAGAGTAGCTGGTCATGCTGTGGGGGCCCGATCAAACGGCTCGCGAACCAACGTCAGGACCACCAGGCCAGCCAACGATACCGCTCCGTCGACTCTGCTCAAGGCATGCGATGGTGAAGTCGCTCCCGCACAACGGAGGATGAATGTCCGGCGCCGAGCAGATTTTCGAGTTCCGCTGCCGCACCTGTGGGATTCCAATCACCCGCAGAGTCAAAATGCTCCTGGACTCCAATCAGCTTGATGAGACCGATGGGAACACCCACATCATCCGGGGCTAGTTCGCTGTTTCGGATGGGGAGTATTTCATCGGTAGTGAGGGGCAGTACATCTTGAATCTGGGAGATCAACTAAACACTAAGCGGCACTCCGACTATCGGAGGCTGGCAGGATGCTGTGGCCTCGATGGATGTGATGGGCCAAACATCGTGTGCCGTGCCGGACACGAAATTGGGACAGAGAAGTCGGACTGCTGGATGCCCCATGCCCTACTCCTTGAGCCAGACCGCGTTGCCAAGCTGTCATGCGTGTGAAGCGTGCATGGGAGGAGTGACAGGGGCTTCCGCCGGCATGGCGGCTCCCAGAGCTTGGGGAATAGTCTGTCCTGAACACCACGGGTGGAGCAGCCGCTGTCGGCTAACACCCACCCGGTAGACGAAGTCGGCGAAGCCGGTTGCGTTTGCACCCGCTGTTAGCTGCAGTCGTGGGACGGTCTGGGCGGTGGAAGCTCAGTCACCGATCCTGCCCCCATGATAGTTGGCTTCATGGAGTCACAGATGCGAATCGTAGTCGAAGGATCAATGGTTGCATTGCCCGCCGTAGCACTGGGTGCAGTGGTATTGAGCTGGCCAACGTCAGGCGACGAGCCAATCGTTTTCTGGGTGGCGTGCCCGGTGTTTTCAGTGACGACGATGGCGCTTGCGTTTCGTGGTCTACGCCATCCCGCAGTACGCTCGTGGGCCCGCGCGTCGGCGCTTCTTCTGAGCGGTCTCACGGCGTATCTGTCTTTAGGCGTGGCAGCAATTGCCGCTGCAGGGACGGTTTGGGCCCTTATCGAAATTAGCCTGGATGATAGACCCCGCCGGTCCAATGAGGCTTCCGAATAGCGTACGACTATCTGGTTCTTGGCGATTGCAGCTAACGTTCCCCGGTAGACGCCGCTCGCTCGTTCGCAGCGAGATGCCCGAGGTGAGTTTAGTTGGCGCAGGCAGCCCGCGCGCTGTGGTTCACGAAAACAACGAGCGTCTTTCCCACCAAAGCGGCCTCGATGGGAACCGAATAGCAGCGAGCCTTCCACGGGAAGTCGAGGACGTTGTATTCGTTGTCCCAAACGAGCCACATGTCCTCTACTTTGACCTCTGTGTTGGCGTTGACCAAGTATGAAAGAGAACGCTTGCGGTCGTTGGACGCCGGAACACGCCGGTAGTGAGCGTCCATCCACGCTTCTATCCCAACCAAGTGGGCACCAGAGAGAGCGTATTCTGCCCGTTCTACATCGCCGTTCTTGTCGCTAACAGCACAAAGTCCCTCGATTTCTTCACTCGGTCGGGCGATCGATGGGGTTGGGTCCGTTCCCAGGCAGGGTGCAGCGG
>JAERSX010000746.1 GCA_016845285.1 Deltaproteobacteria bacterium
GCCCCCGTCGACACCGAGCACATCGCCCGCTTCGAAGATGCCCAGCGACGCGCCCTCGTGCTGCTGAGCGCCGGAAGAGCGGCCCTTGCCACCGGAATGTCCGAGCTGGATGTGCGCGACTGGTACGAAGCCGAGGCCAGCGCCCACGGCTTCACAGGCTGGTTCGAGCGCCCGTTGATCCGGTTCAACAGCCCCGCCACCTTCCGCTACGAGATGTCGGCCAACCGCGTGCTCGAAGCCAACACCATGGTGGAGGTGCTGCTCCAGCCCGCAGACGACCAGTCCTACGGCAACGCTGGTGCCACCTGGGTGCACGGCGGCGGCGGCGAGCCTGCGATCCTCGACGCCGCCCGGGAGCTCTGCCGGGCCACCACCGGCTTCGCTGGCCGCTTCAAGTGCGTCGGCGAGATCTACGTCTTCGCCCAGGCCTGGGCCAACAACCGCAGCCTCCACCTGGGCGACGAACAGACCGCCATCGGCCATCGCTGCCAAGGCCCGGAGGGTCTGCTCAGCACGGGCTGGCCGACGTCCTCGCGCTTCTCCAGCTACCTCCGTCGCAACCAGGTCGAGTGGTACAACTACCGCCGGATGCACGGCGTTTACACGATCCGGCCCCGCATCTTCGATGGTCAACACAGCGCGATGTTCGGCGAGATGGTCTACGTGGAAGGCGACGACAAGCGCATCATCGCGCGAGAAGACATCAACGCGGTGGGCACCCTGGTCGGCTGACCCTCCACGGCAGGCCAGGCAGAGGCTTCGACCGTCCCGTCAGGCCGGAGGCGGATCGCCTCGGCGGTCTCCGATGCCACGCAAGAGGCTTCCGGCCCACACCTCGGTCTGCCACCGCAGCTCGGCCGGAAACAGACCGAGCGCACGAGCGAGGTTGGAGAGCAGGGCCTCCACCCGACACTCGAAACGCATGGCGGCCTCATCGGGCGTGCCCGCCATGATCCACTCCCGGGCGAGTCCATCGGCCCGCTGGAGCAGGGCCTCGGGCGCGTGCACCGCGACGCGGGACCGGCCGAACACATCCTCGAAGATCCGCCGCGCCCGTGGCACATGGTAGGCGCTGGTCACCACCAAGGTGCGCCGCCAGCCGTGCTGATCGGCCACCACCTTCCCGGCGACGGCCTCCTCCCGAGTGGAGCGGGTCAGCTCATCCAGGATCATGCGCTCGCGGGGAACGCCCAGCTCGTCCAAGAAGCCAGCCACGATGGCGCTCCCTGCGTCGGCCTGGCCAACCAGTGGCGCCTCCAGCGAGGCCGCCAGCTCTGCCCCCTGCTCCAAGGCGACCGCAGCGGCCGCAGCACGCGCCTTGAGCTCCCGGCGCGCACGCTCAGGAAAGTGACGGAGCTCTTTTCCGAGGATCTGCACACCATCGAACCGCACCGACCAGAGCCTCCTGACGTAGGCGTCGCACGGTAGCGCAGCTGCGGCAGCGTTCGCGAGTGTCCTCGACGCACCGAGGCCTCATCGCCATCACCTCGCGATCCGATCACTCGCGCATGATCACCTTCGCATTGACCCTCGCCCTCGGATCCGCCGTAGCGGACGCGAGCCCCGCTTCGACCCGCATGGCACCCGAGGCTCACGTCCACTGGAACCCCGTGGCGCGGGAGGCGCAGGTGGACCGCATCGGCGTCGATCTGCAGCTCCGTCGCGCAGGTGCCAACCCAGACCACGCGAGCGTGGTCGCCGCGGGCCCCCTGGACCGAATGCGAGCCGACACCCGGCAAGACCCCGGCGTACGAATCCGCTGGGCGCGAATGACCAACGACACCCTCCTCGACACCCGCACCGACGGCCACGCCGCCTGCGATCGCCTCGAAGGACACGACCCCGTCCCGGGCGGCCGAGAGATCCTCGTAGAGGCCACCGACAAGCCCACACCCGCGGCCCTCGTCCTGGCCTCGGGAGCCGAGAGCGAGCTCATCAGCGTTCGCCTGGCCCCTGGCGAGACGCTGGTGGTGGTCGATGCCCAACACCGCCGCCACGGCAAGAGCGAGCGCATCGAGCTTCGCAAGGGCTCAGAGGTGTTGTCCATGGCACGGGACGGACAGGGCGTGGACGTCTGCTACACCGACGACGCCGAGGGCTCAGGGATCGACCGGACTGGATGGGCGGAGCTCACCCGCGCACCGTCACCTCAGCCTGTCCCCTCGCAAGGCGGAGAGTGAGCGCCTCACCAGCGCGGAGCGAGGCGGCATCCAGCACCGCCTCACCATCTCGCAACGCCACGGCGTAGCCCCGGTCGAGCACGGCCTGGGGCGACAGCGCGTGCAGCCGACCCCCATGGGACTCGAGGGAGCTGCGTCGCGTGACCAGCTCGTGCTTCACGGCTTGATCGAGGCGACGTCCTCGCTCGGTCAAGCGCCTTCGGGCATCCACGAGGCGTTGTGCAGGTCCACGGAGACGAAGGGCTGCGAGGACGCGCCGGTGCCGATCGATGAGCGCACGGGTGGCTCGACGCTGCCGTTCGTCGAGGTCGTCCAGGGCGAGGAGCAGAGACTCGCGCTCGGGGACCACCAGCTCGGCAGCATGAGACGGGGTGGCCGCACGAACATCGGCGACCAGGTCGCAGATGCTCACGTCCACCTCGTGACCCACCGCGCTCACCACGGGCACTGGCATGGCCACCACCGCGCGGGCCACGACCTCCTCGTCGAATGCGGACAGGTCATCGGCGCTGCCGCCACCGCGGCCCACGATGATCACATCAGCCTCCCCGTGCTCGGCGAGGCGGTGGAGCGCGCGGGCGATCTGCTGGGGTGCCCTCGGCCCCTGCACCAGGCAATGGCTCACGAACACGGTCACACCGGGGAAGCGCTGGTGCAGGACCTCGAGGATGTCGTGGATGGCGGCCCCGCTGGTGCTGGTGGCCACCCCGATGGCCCGCGGCAGGAAGGGAAGCGGCCGCTTTCGCTCGGGGGCGGTGAGGCCCTCGGCCTGCAGCTTCCGCTTCAGGGCCTCGATGCGGGCCTGGCGATCACCATCACCTGCATGCACGAGGCGGCGGGCGATGAACTGGAGCGCGCCCCGTCTGGCGTAGACGTCGACGCCTCCGGTCAGCACCACCTCGTCGCCCACCTGGGGGCGACGGCCCACTCGGTGGTTGTCCCCGCTGAACATCACACACTTGAGCGACGCGCCCCGATCGCTCAGCTCGAAGTACCAGTGACCTGATCGCGCCAGGGTGAGATCGCTGATCTCACCTCGCACCTGCACACGGCCAAAGTCGGCGCGCAAGGCGTCCCGCAGCATGTGGGTGAGGCCGGTGACGGAGAGGGGGGCGGAATCCCACAAGGGCAGAGGCTCCAGAGAGTAGATAGGAGGCGCCGATGCATCAGGACGCCGACAGGTCCGGAGGCTGGCGCGCCCATGCTCGGGCTGTGGTGACCATGATGGCCGTCGGGCTGGTCTTCCTACTCGGTACGCCCGGCCTCGACTACCTCAAGGCCTCGGCCTACCGTTCGAACACCCAGCGACGAGAGGCAATCCAGGAGCTGGGCCCGGTCGGGGGCCAGCTCGCTATCCTGGCCGCCGAGGTCAACCTCCACCTCCGTCGCCCACTGACCCGTAAGCTTGGTGGGATCCAGAGAGTCTTCCGCGCACGGCAGTCCTGGCACCTCTACCGCAACGGCCCGGGGCGGGTACGACGGGTCGAGGTGCGCGTAGACGGCGAACGGGTCTACCTGACGGGCCATGCCACAGCCGACTGGCGTGAGGCGGAGCTGCGCATGCGGCGGATGCGGCCGATCATGGAGACCACCGCCAAGGATCCCAAGGCCAAGAACACCGCCGGCATGGTGCGTTGGATCGTGACCGCCGCCCGCGAGGACTACCCCGAGGCGGAGCGCGTCGAGGTCCGAGCCTGGTGGGGGCGCTTTCCCGGCAAGACACTGCACCTCCACCACGGCTGGACGGTCACCGCACCGAGCTGGGAGGTCCCAGCAGCGGTGGTCCAGAAGGCGTCGGGATGATGCGCCCCTGGAAGGCCTGGGTGGCAGCGGTGTCAGTCCCCATGGATGCACGCATCCTGGCCATGGTGCGCATCCTGGCGGCCAGCTGCGTCGTCTTCGACCTCGCGCGCGTCGGGCTGCTCGGCCTCGCCGACGACTTCTTTCTGCCCTACGTCCTGGGCGGGATCAGCCAGATTCACGACTCCGCCTTGGTGGTCGACGTCCTGTTCGGGGATGCCACCGGCCCTGTGCTCTACGGGGTGAGCCTGGCGGCCATGTCACTCGTGGCTCTGGGCATCGGCGGCCGGCCCGTGCAGCTCCTGGCCATCCTGGCCTATGCCCAGCTGGGGCACCTAAACCCACCCGGAGACCGGGGCGTGGACCGCATCCTGCGCACAACCCTGCTGGCTCTGCTCTTCAGCAACGCCCACCGCGTCTGGGCGCTGGGTCCGTGGCTCCGAAAGAAGGCCTCGCCGGCAACCGTCAGCAGCGCAGTGCCCTGGTTCCTCCGCTTCTTCTTGGTGGACGTCTACCTCTCCGCCGGCATCTCCAAGCTCATGACGACCACCCAGTGGGTCGACTACCAACACCATCCCGTGCTCTACCGGATCCTCAGCGACCCCATGGCCGGACGCCTCGACCCGGTGGCCGCCGAAGCCCTCACCCCGCTGTGGAACGCAGGCGGCTGGTTCACCATCGTCATGGAGTTGGGGTCCATCCTCATCGTCACGCGGTTCGCACCCTGGTGGGCCGTAGCCGGGATCGGCATGCACCTCGGCATCGCCGCCACCATGCACCTGGGCATGTTCTCGTGGGGAATGTTGGCGCTCTACCCCGTGCTGCTGGCTCCCTGGCTGGGCCCGAGGCTGGCCAAGCTCTCGTCGGACCGGCGACGGCCGCGGGCCACCGCCACGCCCAGCAGCACCAGCAGCGTGCCCCAGGACAGCGCTGCCGGAACCAGCGCCACGCGCCACGACGGCCGGTAGCGAAGCACCACGCGAGAGGCACCCGCAGCCACGACCACCCCGCGGAACACGAGGTCCGCGCGCATCAGAGGAACTGGCTCGCCATCGAGCTCGGCCTCCCAGCCGGGGTACCACGACTCCGTCTGCAGCAGGAAGGCCGGACGGGCGGCCTCCAGGTCGACGACCAGCTCGTCGGGGGCGAGACGGGTCACCGCTGCGCTCCCCAGGCCCGTGGGCTCCGAGCAAGGAAGCTCCACCGACTCCTCGAGGAGCACGCGGCGGCGAGGGTCGAGATCATCGAGAGCGCTGAACGGATCGAGGCTCTCGACCGCGCAGCCTACGAGCACCGCGGACGGGAGGGGATCGGGGTTGCGGTACAGACCGACCGGACTGTCAGCCAGGCCAGGCACCGCCACCGGCTCCATGCCCGCAGGGCTCAGGTCGTGCACGCTGAGCAGCCAGCGCACGCCCAACAGGTCGACCAGCTCTGGGAACGCTCCGAGGCGCTCGACCTTCTGGGGGCCCTTGTCTCCCACGTCCAGCCCCACCTTGGCGAGCAGGGCCTCGTGGCGCACGACCAGGAGCGGGCTCGTGAGGATGACGTCGGCGGTGCCGTGGAGCAGGCCCAGGCTCGCGCTGAGGAGCTCACCATCGAGGGATGGATGTTGCCGACGGTCGACCACCGTCGTGCGCCCCGGCTCGGTGGCGATCACGGCGAGCGAGGCCGGCTCCGCACCAACCTCGGCCATGGGGACCGACACCTGGTAGCCAGCGCCGAAGCTCCAGAGATCGGCGTAGACCATGCCGGACAGCGCCAGCGGAAGTGCCCAGCGCCGGCGCACCCTGGGACCCAGGAAGAGGAGCACCGCCATGCCGCCGAAGAGCGACAGCGGCACCAGCACAGGGCCCGCGAGCAGGTCGGTGTGGTGCTGCATCGAGGCCACGATCCGGTCGACCTTGGCGGGGATCTCCGATGGGTCCTCGAGGGGTGGCGGTGGCATGGCCGCCTCGTGCATGGGCGACAGCTCCAGGGGCGGCGGAGCCACGTCGACCTGACCCTGGAACGTGGCGTGCAGCGCGTCCCGGAGG
>JAERSX010000747.1 GCA_016845285.1 Deltaproteobacteria bacterium
GGTCGAGCCACTCGATGCCCCGGGCTACGTCGACGACGCCGGGGAGCGGGAGGAGAAGGCAGAGGTGGCGCTGGCCGAGTCCCCACCTCCCATGCCTCCCACGATGTCCGAGCCACCCGCCGACTCGGGGCCGCAGGCCGACCTCGAGAGCATGATCGCTGGGGTTCAGGCCGACCCGCCAAGGGAGGCCTACGCGACCAGGCCTGCAGACAGGAAGGCGCGGCGGGCCAGCGGTGGGGCTGTGTCGACCGGCGCCAAGGTCAAGGTTCCTGCTCCCATCTATGAGGACGTCGACACACCCGCCCTGGCTCAGGGCACCGACCAGTTCACCGACCATGGCGTCAATCCCTTCACCATGGTGAGCGAAGACGACAAGTCGACCTTCAGTGTCGACGTCGACACCGCCAGCTACAGCATCGCGCGACGTCAGCTCGAGTCTGGCACCCTGCCCCCCGAGGCCGCGGTGCGTGTCGAAGAGTTCGTCAACTACTTCGACTTCGCCTACGCCCAGCCCACTGACGGCAGCCCCTTCCGCGTGGACATGGAGGCCATGCCCGACCCCTTCCGGGGCGGCCACCACGTGCTGCGGATCGGCGTGCAGGGCAAGGACGTGTCCCGTGACGAGCGGCCCCCGGTCCACCTGACCTTCCTCGTCGATGTGAGTGGGTCGATGTCTGCGAGCGACAAGCTGCCCCTGGCCAAGAGCGCCATGCACATGCTGGTCGACTCCCTGCGCGAGGACGACACGGTGGCGCTGGCCGTCTACGCTGGTCGCACCGCGAAGGTGCTCGAGCCCACCTCCGCCGCCAACAAGCGCGCCATCCACGATGCGCTCGAAGGGCTCAGCTCGGGCGGCAGCACGGCCATGAGCTCCGGCCTCGACCTTGCCTACGAGATGGCGTCCGAGTCCTTCGTCGAGGGCCACGAGAACCGCGTCATCGTGCTGAGCGACGGCGACGCCAACGTGGGCAAGACCAGCATGGACGACATGCTCAGCCAGATCAAAGGCTACGCCGACCGGGGCATCACCATGTCCACCATCGGCTTCGGCATGGGCAACTACAAGGACACGCTCATGGAGCAGCTGTCCAACAAGGGCGACGGCAACAACTACTACATCGACGATCGCGAGCAGGCTCAGCGGGTCTTCGTCGACGACCTCGGCGGCACCCTGGTCACCATCGCGCGCGACGTGAAGCTCCAGGTGGACTTCAACGAGGAGTCGGTCCTGGCCTACCGGCTCATCGGCTACGAGAACCGCGACGTGGCCGACAAGGACTTCCGCAACGACAAGGTGGACGCAGGCGAGATCGGAGCAGGGCACAACGTCACCGCGCTCTACGAGGTCATCCTGCGCGACGGCTACACCCGTGAGCTCGCCACCGTGCGCGTCCGCTGGGAGAAGCCCGGCGCCGACGTGGGCCACGGTGGCAGCGGCGCCACCGAGCGCGCCTTCGTCTTCCAGGACCGCGCCCTCAAGGAGACCGCCAACCTGGCCGGCAAGGACACCCGCATGGCCTACGCCAGCGCAACCTTCGCCGAGATCCTCCGCGGCAGCCCCCACACCTCCGAGATCAGCCTCGCCGAGCTGGTCCGCTTCACCGAGCGGGCGGCGCGGAGCGGAGAGGACGATGACCAGGAGCTGATCTCGCTCATGAATCGGGCCAACGACCTGGGCGCCGGTGGGGCCTTGCTCGCCGACAACTGAGACCCTCGGGACTCACTCCTCCGCCGGCGGTTCCTCGACCGTCGGCGGTTCTTCGTCGGGTGCGTTCGGGTCGACGATCTCGAACACCGCACGAATGGGCAGGTGGTCCGAGATGTGGCTTGCCTCTCTGAGGACCTCGGCCTCGATGAGCTTCAGGGGCCCTCCATAGAACACGTAGTCGATCTTGCGGTCGGGCTCGGCCTCGCCGAAGGGAAGGTAGGTGCGGTGCTCGGGGGCCAGGGGGTCGGCGCAGACCTCCTGGAAGCGTGGGAAGAGCGCCTCCATGGGATTGGCGTCGTCGGCGTAGAGGTCGCGTTCGGAGGAGAGCCGCTGCTTGTCGTCCCCGGGTGGGAGCAGGTTGAAGTCGCCAGCGAGGATCCAGGGCTGGCTCTCTGGCCGGGTGGCCATCCAGTCGGCCACCTGTGCCACCTGCTTCTCGAGGGTGCCGTCCCCGTAGGAGAAGGCCGAGAGGTGCGTGCTGCCGATGCCCATGGGGCGACCGAGGTTGGTGATGGGCACCTCGCCGGTGAGCAGGGCCCGCTTCAGGTTCAGGGCCTGCACCAGCCGGTGCTCCTGCATCAGCGCGAGCTGGTGTCGCTGCACGTTGGCGAGACCTGGCTTGCTGATGAGGCCGAGGTTCATGTCCACCTGGCCCAGCGGGTTGTCGAAGGGCTTGGGGACGAAGGCGGCGCGGTGGTAGGTCGCGGAGGCGTGCGCGGCCCCCTCCATGGCCTCGACCAGGGGAGGGAGCTGGTCGATGAAGGCGGTGCGCTTGCTGTCTCGGTCGATCTCCTGGAGCAGCGCGATGTCTGGGTCCACATCGGCGATCAGGGCCTGGATGGCGGCGAGGGTCTGCTTGACGTCGGCTATTGGGACGTGGACGGCGTCGCCGCCGTCGTAGAAGAACCGGTGCTTGCGGCTCGCGGAGTATTGGAGGTTCCAGACGAGCACGGTGACCTGGTCGCCGGCACGGAGGGCGCCTGGCGCCTTGCTCGCGGTGACCACGACGTCTTCGACCGGCGCGGGCTTGTGCTCGCTGACGAACACGAGGATCACGAGGCCGACCACACCGAAGACCGTCAGGAAGGCCAGGGTGACCAGGCCCTTGAGCAGTCTCCGGGTGTTGCTCGTCTTCCCCGAGTCGCGGCTCATCAGCCCACGCCTCGGATTCGATCGGCGTGCCGGCCGGCGAGGGCCTCGAACATCTCGCGGACCTGGTAGCGCTCGTCGGTGGCCATGCGCTCGATTCCGGCGCGTGGGTGCACATTGTAGTAGCCGGTGATGGCGTAGGGCAGGTGGTAGCCCCACCGGAGCCCGTCTCGCATTCCGGCGAAGGACTCGACCATCTCGAGGACGGGCGCCACGTCGTAGCGAGGGTTGTCCAGGTAGAAGAGGAGCAGCTCGAGGGGGCAATTGCCGGCGCCTCGACCCATGCCGTGGATGGTGGCATCCACGAAGTCCACCCCTTCATCGATGGCCACGATGCTGTTGGCGAAGGCTTGCTGCTGGTTGTTGTGGAAGTGCACGCCCACCTTGATGTTCTCACCCAGGTAGTTCATGTACTTGTGGACCAGGTACCGGATGTGGTGCGGGTACATGGCGCCGAAGCTGTCGACGATGGCGACGTTGTGGACGCCGGAGCCCGCGAGTCGAAGCAAGAACTCGTCGACGGCATCGGGCGTGAGCGTGCTCACGGCCATCACGTTGATGAAGGTCTCGTACCCCTTCTCGAGGGCGTCATCGAGGAGCCGCAGGGCCTCGTCCAGCTGGTGGGCGTAGGTGGCGATGCGGATGACGTCGATGACGGTGTCACGGCTGTGGGGCACGTCCTCGGGGGTGACGCGACCGATGTCGAACATGGTCGAGAGCTTGATCTGGCCAGGCTCCACGGCCTTGGCCAGATCTTCTTCGTCACAGAAGCGCCAGGGGCCCACGGCGTCGCGGTCGAAGAGGCCGTGCTTGGTCTTGTAGCCGACCTCCATGTAGTCGATGCCCGCGGCCACCAGGCTCTTGAAGACGCGCTGGACGAAGGCGTGATCGAAGGCCCACTGGTTGCAGATTCCGCCGTCACGAATCGTGCAATCGAGCACTTTGATGCGACGCCGTCGGTCGGTCACCAAGCCGTCGGGGCAGCACTTCACGCGGTAGTCGAGTCCCATTCTGCGTTCCTCTTCCGTTGCAGCGGCCCGGTCCAGGCCGAAGCTGGAACATAGGTGTTCCTGCGAGCAGCTGCCAGCCTCGACCTACGACCCTCAGGTCCTGGGTCCAGCAGGCGGTGGGAGCAAAAAAGTGATGTGGAGGGGTGTGGGTGCCGGCGGGTGCATCCGATGACAGTGGTGAACGGGACGAACACACACTGTCCCGCACCGATGATCTTGTCGGGGAGAGCTGGTCGGATTTCATCCTTTCCAGAATCCTTTCCACCCAAGTACCGCCGCAAGATCCCATCACGGGATCGCCCCGGCTGGTTCTCTCCGGCAACTTCACCGGTGACCACGAATCGTCGCCACGAGCCCCCGTCGACCTCGACCTACTGCCTGTCTGATAGGTGGCCGAGGTCCGGGAGGACCCACTGTGCGATTGATGTTCCTGAGTGTGCTGATGGCCTGTCGCCCCGGCGTCTTGCCTGCGCCGGGCGACGATGTGATCGAGGAACGTCCCGTCGCGTGTGAGCTGGGTGCGACGATCTTCGACGAGGGTGTGATCCACGAGCTCACGTTCACCCTCTCGGACGACGACTGGGCCGCGATGATCGATGAGGCCGACGAGAGCAGGGAGTACGGCGGTCCCGACAAGACCTACTTCGAAGCCGAGCTGACCTTCGACGGAGAGGCCCTCGCCGGTCCGGTGGCGGTGCGACTCAAGGGGCACTCGTCGCTCCTGGAGGCCCGGGAGGCCGGCCACAGCTACCCGCTGAAGCTCGACCTCGATCGCCACACCGACGACCAGACCCTCGATGGCCTGGCAAAGCTCAACCTCCACCCCAACCTCGAAGGCATCACTGTGGTCAACGAGGTGCTCAGCTATGGCGCCATCCGTTCCCACGGGGTGCCCACGGCGCGCCTCGGCTTCGCACAGGTGACCTTGAACGGTGAAGAGCTGGGTCTGTACTCCCTGGTCGAGCACATGCAGGGCAAATTCCTGGACTGCCACTTTCCCGGCGATCAGGGTGACCTCTACAAGCCCGAAGAGCCCATCGGGAACCTGGCGTGGCGGGGGGGCGAGATCTCTGACTACGAGCCAGAGATCCAGCACAAGTACCCGGACGTCTCAGCCACGGATCATGCGTCGGTGTTGGGGCTCATCGACACCGTGAACCACGAAGGGATCGCATCCTTCGACGAGGTGCTCGTCGTCGACGAGGTGCTCGACTACTTCGCGGTCAATGTGGGCGTGGGCAACTACGACTACTACGCATCCTTCGGTCACAACTACTATCTCTACGAGTCCACCTCCGGCCGCTTCACCATGCTGCCGTGGGACATGAACTTCTCCCAGACCGACATGGACACGCCCTGCGGTCTCGGCCGCAACGACGAGGACTGGCCCATCAGCCACAAGCTCCTCGCCGACGCGGAGATCACAGCCGACTATCTCGACCGGCTCGACGCCTTCCTCGTGGGCGCTGCATCGGAGGAGTCCCTGTTGGGGCACCTCGACGCCATCCTCGAGGTCATCGGCGACGACGTGAACGAAGACGGTGTCGAGGAGCTGCGGGACGTGATCCCGGCTCGGATCGAGGCTCAGCGAGAGGCCATCGCCGAGGGCCTGGATGCCTGTCCAGAGTGGGGGGAGGGCGGCGGAGAAGACTGCGAGGAGTGCCTCTGGGAGGAGTGCGGCGAGCTCATCGAGACCTGCTTCGACGACGACGACTGCGGGTGTGTGGCCGAGTGCCTCTTCGAAGATGGAGAGGAGGACGAGTGCCTCGACGACTGCAATGTGGCCGAGGTGCCCGAGCTCGTCTGGGAGATCGTGGAGTGCTTCTACGAGGAGTGTGGGGAGGTCTGTGAGTGAGCGCTCCGGTCACACCGGCGACACTCATCCAGGCTCAGTCCGACGGCTTCTCGGCCAGCAGTCCCTCGATGCGGTGAAGGCTGTCGCGGATCTCGCCCAGCACTACGGCAACGTCGGCGTCGGCGGGGCCGCTCACGGCCGGCTTGTGTCCCGTGAGGTCGTCCCGACGCTTCAGGACCGCGTCGCGGAACTCCTGCGCATTCGACAGGCCCGGCAGGCTCATGTCTGCTCCGGGGCTGGAGCTTCCCGCGGTCTCGACCAGCACGCTGGCCAGGCCGAACATCGTCAGGATGGGCCCCGTGCGCAGGCTGAGATCCTGGATCTTGTCGAGGGGTACGGTCTTCTCGACACGAGTGAGCACCCCCGAGCGGAGGTGCACCGAGCGCTCCCCCAGCTCGGCCGACAAGGCGCTGTAGCGCTTGGACACCACGATGGGACCGAGCACCATCCAGATGGGGAAGGTGATCAGCCCCACCCCTGTGAAGACCAAGAGGAAGTGGACCCACAGGCCGTTGACGTACCAGTAGAGCTTGACCTTGGGGTCGAAGTGGGCCTGAAGCAGGATTGTGTCGCTCATGACGGGCCTCGGGTGTGCTGGCGGGCGTTGTAGTAGCGGTGGATGTCCAGGATCTGTCCCGGCGTGCGTAGCACGTCCACGGCAGAGACCTTGGAGCCCCCCACGTCGGTCCACCTCGGGAGGGGAACCTCGACGATGGCCTCGCGCCAGGCCTGTCCGGGATGGCGGGCGAGCCAGCGCGCGATGATCTCCACGTCGAAGAGCCACCGGGTCCGGAAGGGCTCCGAGAACAGGGGGCGTGTGTCGGTGTCGATGCGGAAGAGCTTGGCGCCGCACTGCGTGTCGTACACGGGCACGCCCAGGGTCAGGGACACCAGCGTGGCCACCACCCGCCCGCCGTAGTGGCGCAGGGGATTGCGGGCGATCTGTCGCCCCAGGAGCTGCACCCGGCTCGCGAAGGCCATGGTTCGGCGCGGGTCGGCCTCGAGGGCAGAGACCAGGAGAGCGACGGCCTCGAGGGGGCTCGACAGGTCGGCATCCCAGAAGCCGATGAGGCCGGTGGCGCCGGTGTCGAGCACGGTGAGCACGCCGCTGCGGACCGCCTCGGCCTTGCCCTGGTTGGGGCTCTGGTGCTGCACGCCGACCCGGCCGGGTGGGGCGTCTGCTGCCAGGCTCTCGAGCACCTCGAGGGTGGCGTCGGTGCTTCCGTCATCCACGAAGTGGAAGCGAAGGTCGGGATCCGCGTCCAGAGCAGCCAGGAAGGGCTCCGGATCGAGGCGTGCGGCCTCGTCGTAGCAGGGAACGACCAGCGTGATGGGGACACCCATGCCCCGACCCTACCCGCCGCGAGGCGGTGGGCCGGGCGACCCCGTGCCTCAGTCGCCGTCGCTCTCGACGAGGGCAGCCGTGAACAGCTCCACGAAGACCTCCGGATCGAAGGGTCCGTAGTCGTCGGTGGCGTGCCAGTTTCCGCCCGTGCGCACGGCCTCGTCACCCATGGCGGCGTAGGTGCCGAAGCGGGCCACGACCAGATCCTCGCTGGGCATGACGTAGATGAGCTGTCCGTGGAGTCCCATGGCGGCGTAGATCTCGCCGAAGGTCCACCAGTGGAGCCCGTAGTAGCCGTAGTAGCTGATGCCGGTGGTGCTCTCGGCCACGTAGTCGGCGGGGACGATCTCGGTGCCTTGCCAGCTCCCGTCCCGGGAGAAGAGGAGGCCGAAGCGAGCGAGATCCCGGGCGGTGCTGTCGATGCAGCAGTAGGTGAGGGAGTGGCCGCTTCCGTCGGTCCACCACGTCGCGTCCAGCCCGATGGGGTCGAAGATCTCGTCCTGAGCCACCTCTCCGGCCTCGCGGCCGAAGGCCTCGGAGAGCACGGCTCCGAGGACCATGGAGTCCTCGTTGACGTACTCGAACTCGGTGCCTGGATCGCGGATGAGCTCGCGATCGAGGGCGTAGGCGAGCTGGTCGGTGTTCTCGAAGTAGATGCCGTTGCTGTTCTCCCAATTCGCCGACAGGCCCGAGCGCATGGTCAGCATGTCGTGGAGGGTCACCGTGCTGTTGGGGCCCTCGGCCCAGGCGTCGACGTGGGTACCCACCGTGTCATCGAGGCTCAGCAGTCCGTCGCGGATGGCCACGCCGACCAGGGCCGAGGTCACGCTCTTGGCCGCCGACCAGGAGGTCACCGGGGTGTCCGCGTCGGTGCCCTCGAGGTACCACTCGGCCACCAGCACGCCGTCCTTGACGACGACCAGCGCCTGGCTGTTGTGTGCCTCGGTGAAGGTGTATGCCCGGAGATCCTCCAGGGCGTCGGGATCGAGGCCGTGATCGGCCGGGCTTCCCTCTGCCCAGTCCGCTGCGGGCCAGGTCAGGCCATCTCCCTCGTCCTCCCCCGTGTCGTCTGTGCCCTGGTCCCCCGGACCCTGACTGGTCGCCGGATCGTCGGAACAGGCAAAGAGCATCACCAGGGACAACAGACGCATGAGGCTTCTCCACGTCGGGGGTTTCGAAGACGGGTGGCTGGTGGGTCAAGATAGGGCGAGACCAGCGAGTCTCCAAGGAGTCCCAGGATGCGTGTTTCCGCCCTGCCCCTCATCGTCCTTGGATTGCTCGCCTGCAAGGGCGGGAACCCGGAAACGGACGCTGGGCCGGACGACGGAGAGCCCACGGACGCAGTCTACGGACTCGACCACCTGCTTCGGGTCGAGCTCGAGCTGCCAGCGGACGACTGGGACACCTTGCGCGACCAGTCGCGCTCCATCGAGGAGATGCTCATGGTGGAGGGCTGCCAGGACCAGCCCTTCGAGAGTCCGTTCACCTGGTTCGAGGCGCGCGCCACCATCGACGGGGAGGTCTTCGAGCGCATCGATGTGCGAAAGAAGGGCTTCGTCGGATCGCTTTCCGAGGAGAAGCCCGGGCTCAAGCTCGATCTGGCCGAGTACGTGGACGGTGCCACCTTCGAGGGGGCCCGTCGCCTGACCCTCAACAACAGCGTGAGCGACGCGTCGTTCGTGAGGCAGTGCCTGGCCTACTCGACCTTCACCGATGTGGGCCTGCCCGCGTCGCGCTGCAGCCTGGCGCAGGTGACCGTCAACGGCGAGGATCTCGGGATCTACGTCAACGTCGAGCCCATCAAGAAGCCCATGCTCCGCCGTCACTTCGACAGCGACGAGGGCAACCTCTACGAGGGCACCCTCTCCGACTTCCGCGAGGGCTGGACCGGCACCCTGGAGAAGAAGACCAACGAGGACGAGGACGACTGGAGCGATGTCGAGGCCCTGGTGGACGCGGTCCAGGCTGACGAGGACGAGCTCCTCGAGGCCCTCGACGCGGTGGTGGACCTCGACCAGTTCTTCCGCTTCTGGGCCACCGAGGTCCTCGTGCAGCACGGCGACGGCTACGCGGGCAACACCAACAACTTCTACGTCTACGCCGACCCGTCGGATGGCCGCTTCCGCTTCCTCCCCTGGGGGGTCGACATGACGCTGGGGGTCTGGGAGGAGGGTGACGAGGAGGTCGCCGACGAGTGGGCCGCGGTGAGCATCTACGCCTCGAGCGTGCTCCCCTGGCGCCTCTACAACCACCCCGAGGGGCGTGAGCGCTACGAGCAGGCCCTCCAAGATGTGCTCTCCGAGGGCTGGGACGAGGACCGACTCCTGGATCGCCTCGACACCATGGCCGCGCTCATCGAGCCGGAGCTCTCGGGCTCGGAGTGGGCGGCGGTAGAGGCCCGGATCGAAGGCGTGGGCCGCCTGGTCGAGGGCCGTCGAGGCACCCTGGAGCAGGCCCTCGAGGACGGCCTCCCGGACTGGCCCTGGGAGCCTCGCGACAGCTACTGCTTCGTGCCCACCGGTGTCGTCGACGTGAGCTTCTCGACCACCTGGGGCACCATCGAGACCGCCGACCCCTTCAGCACGGGCAGCTCCGAGCTCTACCTGGACTTCGGCGAGGGCACCGTCCTCGACCTGGACAACGGCACGGCGGTGGCCGGGTCGGTCGACGGCGAGACCGCCATGTACCTGCCAGCCTGGCTGTCTCCCACAGAGGCGGTCCTGCTCTACGTCGGCATGGATGAAGACAGCGTCGAGGAGGGCGCGCTCGCCCTCGACCTGTCGGAGCACTGGGGCGGCCTCTTCTACATCGACACGTCCACCATGGAGGAGTTCGTGTTCGTGTCCTACGTCGTCGGTGACGTGGTCTTCGCCGAGTCGGGCACCGAGGAGGGCGACGTGCTCGAGGGCACCCTGACAGGGCAATTCATGAACTTCTGAGGGCGGCTCTCAGCTGTCGAAGGCGGGGTAGACCGAGTCCTCGAAGACCGCCTGGAGCTCGGCGTCGAGCTGGCTCACCTCGCCCTCCAGATCCGAGCGGATGTCGACCCGGTAGGAGGCGGTACGCGGCTGGGCGGTGGGGGTCCAGG
>JAERSX010000748.1 GCA_016845285.1 Deltaproteobacteria bacterium
CCGCGTCCCCGTCGCTCCAGCGGCCGGAAGAGCATGGCCACCGCCACGATGTTGGTCACCCAGCCGATGAGGCCAGTCACGATGGGGATGAGGGCGAGCTCGTAGTGCACGCCCCTTCGTACCATGGGCCCCTGCACCACCAGGGCCGCGGGCCATCACTCCTGCAGCGTCGCCCACTGACGCAGGGCCGTCTCCGCGATGTCGGCGATGAGCGCCTGTTCGTCGGACAGATCCTCGTGGGCGGTGGTCTGGCCCGTGGCGGCGTGGAAGGACATGGCCGAGATGCCGTAGAGCACATCGCCCGTGGCGTGCACGCCGTCGCTCAGCATGGGCGCGTCGGGCACCTGCTCGTGGAAGCGGGCCCAGAAGAGGTGGTGGGGAACGAAGGCCAGATCGCGCTCGGTGGCCTCGATCAGCACCCAGCCCATGCGGGTGTCGAGGTCGTCCAGGGCGTTCAGTCCGTCGCTCTCGGTGATGTCCCAGTGGCGGTCGTAGATCTGGGACTGGATGTCACCTCCGCCAGCGGCCACCACGTCGTCGTGGTCGACGGCGTAGCCCCGGGCGAAGAGGGAGACGAAGTCGTTGGCCTCGAAGAGAGCGGCGGCGGTCTCCAGGCAGTCCTCGTCGACCTCCCGGTAGTCGTTGCACTGGCCCAGCGGGCCTGGGTGGTTGTCGATGCCGCGCTCGTCGAGGAAGGTCGAGAAGGTCGAGAGGTAGTTCCGCTCCGAGCTCGTGCCGGCGATCATCACGCCGTAGGACTCGGGGAGCTCGCGCTCGGCGATCCTGACGGGCCCCTGGTAGGCGCCGCTGTACTGCTCGGTGTCGGCGGCGTCCTCGACCACGGCGTGGATGGCGTCGGCCATGGCGGCGAAGTCGGTGGCGTCCGTGCCAGCGGGAGCCTCGGCCACCCGGGATGCGCTCACGCCTCGGAGCGAGGAGTAGAGGCTCGTGGCTGCGGTGAGCGCCCAGTCGTCGGTGTCGTCGACATCGCGGTCCGAGAGACCCGCGGGCACGAGGCCCGTTCCGGTGCCGTCGGCGACCCGGTAGCTGTTCTCCGCGGCGGTCGCGAAGTCGTAGCCGTTGACATCCCGGTAGGCCTCCAGCAGCAGGTGGACGGTGCTGCCCTGATCCTCGAAGTGACCGCCCAGGGCGTGCAGGCCCTCGAAGGTGAACTCCGGGGTGAGTCCGGCGACCCACTTCGCCTCGATGAGCACGACGTGATCCCAGTCGCCCTCGAAGGTGGCTCGCCGCGTGTCGCGGTCGGTGTGCTGGTACCAGGCGCTCATCAGCGACATCTCGTCGGCGTAGGTGCTGGCCGGATCGGGCAGCTCGAGGGCCTCGACCTGGGTTCCTTCGTCCAGGCCGTCGTGATCGAGGAGGTGCTGGAAGACCTGGGCGATGCCGTCGGGGTCTCCGGATGCTGGCCCCAGGATCAACACGCTGGCGCCGATGTCGGACGGTCCGTCGTCGCTCCCGCCGGAGTCGTCGCCCCCACCGGAGTCGTCGCCTCCGCTGTCGCTGCCGTCCAGGCCGCTGTCCGAGCCACCGCCGCTCGGCGGAGGCGTCGAGGACTCACCGCCGTCGCAGGCGAGGAGGAAGAACAGGAGGAGAGGTTGCGGCCGTGGGTGCATGCGGGCTCCGACACGGGCCAACATGCCCCACGCTGTGCAGGCTCGTCTGGGGCCCCAGATGGATTTGACAGGCCCGGGCTCAGTCGCCTGGGGATGTGTCCGGGAAGCTCCCGCGAACCCGACCCGTGACCCGTCGGGGCGCGAAGCCGCTCTTCGCGAGGCTGGCAGCAGGGACCCAGGTCAGCAGCTTGGAGGGGCGGAGGATGGCCATGCCGCTGTCGGCCCGGGTGGGGATGGTCTGGCTGGCGTCCAGGGGCTCGCTGCCGCCCAGCGCTGCCCAGTCGGGTGGCACCAGATCGGCCGCTGCTGTGGCCAGCCACCAGGAGCCCTGCTCCGAGGCCTCGCTCACCTCGTAGAACACGAGGCGCAGATCGCTCGGTTTGTAGTCCTGGAGCGAGGTCGGGGTCGGGCCGGAGACGTCGTAGATGGCACAGCCGGGCAGGGCCAGCAACGGTGTCTCCGACAGGTTGAGAGCGCGGGTTGTGGGCACGTGTTCTCCGACGGGAATCAAGTATGCCCTGCTGCGCGCATTAGGCTGCGCATCATGAACTACGGTTTCGCCATCGACACCCGTAGCTGCATCGGCTGCCATGCATGCTCGACGGCCTGCAAGAGCGAGAACCAGGTGCCCCTGGGGGTCCACCGGACCTGGGTGAAGTACACCGAGGTGGGGGTCTACCCCGACGTGCGGCGCAACTTCCAGGTGACCCGCTGCAACCACTGCGCGAACCCACCCTGTGTTCGCGTCTGCCCTGTCACCGCCATGTACCAGCGCGACGACGGCATCGTGGAATTCGACAGCGACGTCTGCATCGGCTGCAAGGCCTGCCTCCAGGCCTGCCCCTACGACGCCATCCACATCGACCCAGACACGGGCACCGCCGCCAAGTGCCACTTCTGTGGCCACCGTGTGGAGAACGGCATCGAGCCCGCCTGCGTGGTGGTCTGCCCCACCCACGCCATCATCGCGGGCGACATGGACGATCCGGTCAGCGAGATCTCCCGGGTCCTCGCGAGCAACGACGTGACCGTCCGCAAGCCGGAGCAGGGCACGGCCCCCAAGCTCTTCTACATCGGGGGACACGACGCGGCCCTGCACCCCACGGCCACCGAGCGCGCCCCGGCCGGCGCCATGTGGAACGAGGTCCTCGACGCCCATGGGCAGCGCCGCAGCCCGGGCTACGCCGACGCAGCCGTATACGAGGTGGGCCTCAATGTGCCCGGCCTGCACGACACCGTCGGCCATGAAGACACCCAGGGCAGCCCTGCCCTGGGTCCCATCCAGGTCTCCCCGGCCCGCATGGCCGGCCAGATGGTCCAGGTGGCCACCAACGCCCAGCACAAGGTGCCCTGGCACTGGCAGGTCCCCGCCTACCTCGTGACCAAGGGCGTGGGCGCCGGGCTCTTCGGACTCCTCGCTGTGGCCACGCTGGCCATGCCCGACCTGCTGAGCCCCGGGCTCATGGCCTCCGGAGGCTTCGTTGGGCTTCTGGGCCTCGTGGCGACCACCGCCCTGCTGGTGGCCGACCTCGAGCGCCCCGAGCGCTTCCTCAGCATCCTGCTGCGGCCCCAGTGGCGCAGCTGGCTCACCCGCGGTGCCTTCGTGCTCATCGCCCTCTCGGGGCTGGGCACGGCATGGTGGGGCGCCGAGTTCTGCGGCTGGATGGGCTGGCTGAGCGTCGAGACGATGGAGTGGGTGCGACCCCTCATGGCGGTCTTGACCCTGCCCGCCGCGATCATGGGTGCCATCTACACGGCCTTTCTCTTTGCACAGTGCGAGGGCCGCGATCTCTGGCAGAGCCCCCTTCTCCCAGCGCATCTGCTGGTGCAGGCCGTCGTCGCAGGCGGCGCCTCGCTCGCGCTCCTGGGTCTGGGCCTCGACCTCGATCAGGGCGTGATCTGCGGGCTCCTCGTCGGTGCCCTCATCGTCGATGCCTTCCTGATGCTCGCCGGTGAGTTCGGCATCCCCCACGCCAGCGAGGTGGCCGCCCGGGCGGCCCACGACATCACCCACGGTCGCTACGCCCGTCTCTTCTGGGGCGGGGCCGTGTTGCTCGGCCATGTCGTCCCCGTTGTCCTGCTCCTCGTCGGCGGCCCCGTCCTCGCCGCCCTCGCCGGCGCGCTGAGCCTCGTGGGCTTGTACTGCTACGAGCACGCCTTCGTCATGGCGCCCCAAGAGATCCCCAACAGCTGAGTCCTGCCCAGATGTCCAGCGCTTCCGCCGCCCTGTCCCAGTTCCTCGGTGCCATGCTCCAGCTGCGTCGCAGCTTCTCGCCGGCGGTCGATGAGGACGAGCCCTCGTCTGGTGGCCTGCTCGACCGCATCACCAACGTGGCCGGCAAGGAGATGCCCACCTTCGGCGAGTCCCCGGTTCCTCCGGAAGACCTCACCGAGGTGCGCCACCCCGACGGCCGCATGAGCCGCTACCCGCCGCCCGATCGCTGGAACGACTGGGTGGAGTTCGACGGCAAGGCCTGGCCTCGCCGCGTGGCCCGTCGCTACACCCTGGTGCCCACCATCTGCTTCAACTGCGAGAGTGCCTGTGGCCTGCTCGCCTACGTCGACAAGGAGACCTTCGAGATCCGCAAGTTCGAGGGCAACCCGGTCCACCCGGGCAGCCGTGGCCGCAATTGCGCCAAGGGTCCCGCCACCCACAACCAGGTCTACGACCCCGAGCGAATCCTCCACCCCCTCAAGCGGGTGGGCCCCCGAGGTGCGGGCCAGTGGAAGCGCATCAGCTGGGAGCAGGCCCTGACCGAGGTGGCCGAGAAGATGCGGGCGAGCCGCGAGAAGCGCAGAGACGGCATCATGTACCACGTGGGCCGACCCGGAGAAGACCACTACACCAACCGGGTCATCACCGCCTGGGGCGTCGACGGACACAACTCCCACACCAACATCTGCAGCTCGGCGGCGCGCTCCGGCTACTACCTCTGGGCTGCCGGCGATCGACCGAGCCCCGACCACGCCAACGCGCGGGTGATCCTGCTGGTGAGCAGCCACCTCGAGACGGGCCACTACTTCAACCCGCACGCGCAGCGCATCATCGAGGCCCAGCGCAACGGCGCCAAGATCATCACCTTCGATCCCAGGCTCTCCAACACGGCCTCCAAGTCGGATGTCTGGCTCCCCACCTGGCCTGGTAGCGAGACGGTGGTGCTGCTGGCGGTGGCCAACCACCTGATCCAGAACGATCTCTACGACAAGGAATTCGTGCGCCGTTGGGTGGACTGGCGTGGCTTCCTGGGCCACATCGGCCCGGCTGTGGGGTCGAGTGATCTGCCTGCCGAACAGCAAGCTCGCCTCATGGCGGCGCTCCCCAGCGCTGGGCAGGCCCCGAGCTTCGAGCAGTTCGACACCGCGCTGAAGGCGCTCTACGCCGGCTACACCCTGGAGCGGGCGGCCGAAGAGTCACAGGTTCCCCTCGACCGCATCGTGGCCACCGCCGAGGCCGTGGCCAACGCAGGCAACCGGGTGGCCGCGCATGTCTGGCGAAGCGCGAGCATGGGCAACCGTGGGGGCTGGCAGGTCTCGCGCTGTCTGTTCTTCCTCAACGTGCTGACCGGGAGTGTGGGCACCAAGGGGGGCACCTCGCTCAACTCGTGGAACAAGTTCGTGCCCAAGCCGTTCCGGAAGCCTCCGGCATTCGACGCCTGGAACGCGCTGCATCTGCCCCACGAGTGGCCGTTTGCCATGTACGAGATGAGCTTCCTGCTGCCCCACTTCCTCGACGAGGGGCGCGGAGACATCGATGTCTACTTCACGCGCGTCTACAACCCCATGTGGATCAACCCCGATGGCTTCATGTGGCTCGAGGCCCTGCGCGACACCGACAAGCTCAAGTGCCACGTCGCCCTCACGCCCACCTGGAACGAGAGCGCATGGTTCGCCGACTACGTGCTTCCCATGGGCCATGCGGGCGAGCGTCACGACATCATGAGCCAGGAGACCCACGCCGGCATGTGGATCGGCTTCCGCCAGCCCGTGCGCCGGGTGGCCATGGAGCGGGCCGGCAAGCGTGTCGACAAGACCTACGAGGCCAACCCCGGTGAGGTCTGGGAGGAGAGTGAGTTCTGGGTCGAGCTCACCGGCAAGATGGACCCGGACGGCAGCCTCGGCATCCGGGAGTGGGTGGAGTCGCCCACGCGGCCGGGTGAGCTGGTGAGCCAGGACGAGTACTGGGGATGGATCTTCGAGCACAGCGTCCCCGGCCTGCCCGAGGCCGCGGAGGCAGAGGGCCTCAGCCCGCTCGCCTACATGCGGAAGTACGGCTGCTTCGAGGTGGCCGAGAGCAACTACGTTCCCTACGAGAAGGAGCTGGCGGACGGCGGCGGTGGCGTGCTCGTCGACGGCGTGCGGCGCAAGGGCTTCGGCACCCCCTCGGGCAAGCTCGAGCTCTTCAGCACCACCCTGCGCGACTGGGGTTGGCCCGAGCTGGACCGGGTGGTGCCCTGGACCCTCGAGAGCCATGTGCATCCGCGGCACATCGACCGCGAGGCCGGTGAGATGGTGCTCTTGCCCAACTTCCGCCTGCCCACGCTCATCCACACCCGCTCGGCCAACTGCAAGTGGCTCTACGAGATCTCGCACGCCAACCCGGTGTGGATGAACCCGCTGGATGCTGTCCGCATCGGCGTGCAGACCGGTGAGCTCGTGCGGGTGGAGACGGAGATCGGCTGGTTCGTGGACAAGGTCTGGGTGACCGAGGGCATCAAGCCCGGCATCATCGCCATGAGCCACCACCTCGGTCGCTGGCGGCTGCAAGACGACGTCGGCGGAAACAAGGGGACGACGGCCCTGGCCAAGCTCGACGAGGACGGTGCGGGCGGTCACACCCTCACCATGCTCGAGGGCGCGCGTGCCTACGAGAGCGCAGATCCCGACACGGCACGCATCTGGTGGGAGGACGTGGGCGTGCACCAGAACCTCACCCACCCCGTGCAGCCAGATCCCGTCTCGGGTCACCACTGCTGGCTGCAGCGGGCGCTCTCGGTGCGCAAGGCAGTGGCCGGCGAGCGCCACGGCACCGTGTTCGTCGACACGCAGAAGTCTCGCGAGGTCTACCGACGCTGGCACGCCCTGGCGCGCTCAGCGGCCGAACACAGCCCCAACGGGGAGCGCCGCCCCTACTGGCTCAAGCGACCCCTGAAGCCGGTCCGGGCGGCCTACAAGCTGCCCGCCGAGCCCTTCCGTCGCTGAACCTTCGGGAGACCCCCTGGACCTCGCTCCCCACGATCTCGCGCTCGCACGCGGGCGGGCCGCCGATCTGCTCTCCCGGCTGTTCGCCCACGGGCCGACGACGGCCTTGATGCCCGCCTTGCAGCAG
>JAERSX010000749.1 GCA_016845285.1 Deltaproteobacteria bacterium
CGGGGCACCGGCCCGAGCGACGGCGCGTCGACGTCCAGCCGAAGCCAGCCTTCGTAGCCCACCCAGATCGCCCCATCGGGCGCGTGGCTCAAGGAGTAGACGGCCCAGGGACGAAGGATCTCGTCGACGGAGCCCTCCGACCACCGGTGTAGACCCGCATCGGTTCCCAGCCAGGCCCGGTCGCCCTCGAGGAGGACGGCCTGCACGTAGGAACTCGGAAGCGCATCGAGCATGCGAGCGCGCCCATCAGCCCGTCGCCACCAGGCCCCGCGTGCCGTACCCGCCAACAGCGCCAGCTCCGCCACATCGAGCGACACCACCCAGGCGCTGGGCAGCCCCTCCCAAGGACCGAGGTGCTGCACCCGGCCGTCGGGATCGATGCCGATGAGGCCTCCACCAAGGGTCGAGGCCCAGAGCACGCCGTCCACCTCGCTGACCACCAGCTGCCCGACGGTGCGCGCGAGCGCTGCATCCGCCGGACCTGCCATGCGGGCGAGCTGCTCGGGAGACCACCAGGGTTCGGCCGCAGAGGCCGGACTCCACCGAGCACCGTCGACGCGCCGCACGCGGAAGCGTGTGCCCTGCGCCACCGCCGAGCTGGTCCAACCAGGGGCACCATCGTCCTCGACCACCGACCACCCGCGCACGCCCTCCATGGCGATCTCCCAGCGCACGCCGGGCTCGTCGTCCCACCAGAGACGGACACGCCGAGGAGCCGCACGCTCGTCGAGAGACTCCGGCGCCTCGGCCACCGCACGCAGATGGTCGGGCCGTCCCCAGGGGTCGGCGGCCAGAGCCACACCCATCACGAGGAGGCTCAGCAAGCCAGCCCCCTACAGCTGCTCGATCTGCGCCTTGTAGCGGTCCACCTGCCGCTGCATGCCATGGAGCTCTCCGTCTAGCGTGATGGCGTCCTTGGGACAGACCCACCAGCAGTACAGACAACCGATGCAGTCGGCAGGGTCCGTCTTGACACCGATCTCATCGGCCGAGAGCCCGGTGGGGCAGAAGTCGGCGCACTTTTCGCAGTCACCACACACACCGGGCGCCCGGGCGATGCGGGAGACCGTGTCGTCCTCCAGCGAGTAGACGTCCTGGATGATCTTCAGCTTGTAGGCCGCCTTCGCCACCTCTGGCCGATCGGTCAGGGGGCGTACGGCGCGCTTCAGCCAGAAGATCTCTCGACGATCGGCCAGCTCAGCGAGTCTTCGACGCGGGGGAGCCCGCTTGATGGCACGGAGGACGGGGACCTCGCGCGACACCCGCTCGACCAGGGCCTGATCGATGAGGCCGGCGTCGATGGCGTGGCCCAGGTAGGGCACGGCGCTCACGGGCAGGTCGACGAGGCGGCTGACCACCACATCGTTGACCGGCGCGTAGTCGGACATGAGGAGCTGCCCGAAGCGGAAGGGCTCCCCGTCGCCCGGCCCGTTGCCCTCCATGCCCACGAGGCCATCGACCAGGACCAGATCAGGCTGGATGAC
Organism: Deltaproteobacteria bacterium; assembly: GCA_016845285.1. GTDB lineage: Bacteria > Myxococcota_A > UBA796 > UBA796 > UBA2385 > BH17. Next base: position 1,485 of record JAERSX010000749.1, read on the forward strand.
CTCGTTGATGGCGAAGATGTTGCGTGGCAGGTCGTAGTGCATGTGCCGCTTGTCCTGGCCGCGGGCGATGCCCACCCAGTTCTTCATGGCACACGAGAGGCCGGCCTCGACGTGGGTCTTGATCTTGGGGACGCTGATGAGGAAGTCGGCGTCCAGGATGGTGCGGGCCACGTGAGGATGCGCGCCAGCAGTCAGCACGACCCGCGTGCCCTCGTCGTGGTTGAGGTCGACGATGCGGGCGTCGTGACGTTCTGCCATCCGATCGACCCGGAGCCGCTTGAAGGTGTCGATGTCGCGACGCTCCACGCCCACGTTGGACCCGTCAGCCACGGTCAGATCGTGAAAACCCCTGCGTCGCAGGGCAGCCAGCAGCGCTCCCAGCACGCGGAGGTCTACACAATTGCCCGTGAGCGCCACCAGGTCGTTGTTGAGGTTGGGCTTGACCACCACGCGGACATCCCGCCGGGTGGGCAGTCGATCCTCGAAGGCCTCCAGGAGGGCTTCGACGGCGGCGTCGATCTCGGAGGTGGTCCACGCCGGATGCCGTGCGACGCGGCCTTGGTCGAAGGAATGCAGCTCGAGCTGGCTCATGCCTGCACGTTAGCCCGACCTGGAGGCATCACCGAACGATGGAGGCCAGCGCCGCCTCGTAGCGCTGCCACACCTGATCCCAGCCAAGGTGCCGCAGCACGTGCGCACGGCCTGCGGCCCCGAGGGCTGCCTGCCGCTGAGGCTCGTCCATGAGATCTCGGATGGCCCAGCGCATGGCGTCGATGTCACCGCGGGGCACGGGCACACCGATGCCCCCCGTGGCCTCACGGACCGCAGGCTGATCGAACCAGATCACCGGCTTGCCGCAAGCCATGGCCTCGACAGCCGTGAACCCAAACCCCTCGTCCATCACCGTCGGGAAGAGGACGACATCGGCCTGTTGGTAGAAGGGCACGATGTCGTCGACGTCGGTGTGGATGCTCACCGGCTGACCGTAGGCCTGCACCCGGAGCTGGTCGAGGTACACGCGATCGGCCACCGCACCCACCAGGGTGAGGTGTGCGCGGCGTTTGTGGAGACGAGGCAGGCGAGCCACCGCGTCGAGGGCGTGGTGCTGTCCCTTGCCAGGGAGGATGCGCGAGGGGAAGGCGATCTGAACCACCCTGCTGTCTTCATCGGCCCCCGGTAGCTCCAGATCCACAGGGTGGAAGCGCTCCGTGTCCACACCGTTGTGGATGACGCGGATCTTGTCCTCGGAGACACCCGTACGACCCAGCACCTTGGCACTCGCCGCACTCACCGTGATCACGAGAGCGAGGCTCCGGCTCCGCAACCCGTAGAACCCAGCCTTGGCTCGAGACTCCCAGTCACCGTTGGACCGTCCGAAGTTGAGGTCGTGCACGATGCAGGCGGTGGGCACGCCCGTGGGCGGCACCTCGATGCTGTTCGAGAGCACCACGTCTGGCTTCCACCGCTTGACCTCGGCACGGATGGCACGGGCCATGGACGCCCAGGCCTTGGCCTTCCCCCGACCCTGTAGCGGCACCGCGACGGCCTCGGGTGGCACGAGCTCCCGAGCCCGGGTCCACCCCACCACGAGACGGACCTCATGAGAGGCCCGTGCCCGCTCGTAGAGGTTCTGGAAGACGGTCTCGGTGCCCGACCAGACGTCGGGTGGATACCGCCGAGCCGCCATGAGGATCTTCATGTGGCGCAGCTAACCCCCGGGCGGTCTCTTCCGCCGCCGTGGCTCAGCTCCGCTTCGCGGTCCAGTCGAGGATCTCGTTGACGTCCCGCCACCGCCACTTGCTCCAGCGAGCGCCCATCACCGTCAAGGCGATGCGGTGACCGCGCTGATCGATGATCACGCCGCTGAAGCAGTGTCGAGCGGTGTCGGTGTACCCGGTCTTCGCGGCGAGCACTTGAACCTTCTTCTTCGACCTCAGCAGGCGGTTCGTGGACCGGTAGCGGCGGGTGGAGTCCTGGCGCGCGTCGGTGACGTCCCAGTACGGCGCGTCCAGCACCGGTGCGAGGTCCGGATGAGCACTGGCAGCCACCACCGCACGGGTCATGTCTCGGGCTGTGGACAGGTTCTCGTCGAAGATGCCCGTGGGGTCGGCGAAGGAAGACTGGTCCATGCCCAGCTCGCCTGCCACCTCGCCCATGCGGTCGACGAAGGCCACGAGGGGTAGATTGGCGATGGACGCGAAGCTGAGCGCTGCACCGTTGTCACTGCGAACAAGTGCAATGCCCAACAGGTCCCAGCCACGGGTGCAGGTGCCCTTGCGCAGACGGCTCACGGCCCCCGGCCAGCTCGGGCGGTGGCTCTGGTCGAGGCAGAGCTCACGGTCGAGGTCGTGGTCCTCGCTCACGAGGGTGAGAGCGCTCACGAGCTTGGTCAAGCTCGCGACAGGCCGCCGCTCGTCGGCACCTCTGGAGAGGAGGACCTCGTCCGCATCGAGATCGTAGACGAACGCCACACGGCTCTTGAGGCTGGGGCCTTGATCGGCCTCCCCCTCGGTGTGGCTCATGGTCTGAAGCGCCCACAAGGCCTCAGCGTCGTCGGTCGGGAACCAGCTGGGTGGAGACCAGCCGTCTGTCTCAGGCGCCTCGGTGGCGAGGGGTGTCTCCTCCCAAGGCAGATCGACAGGAGCCACGGGGAGTGGCTCGGCGAAGACCTCCGCCACGTCGATGTTCGGGCTCTGTAGGTCCAGCGCGGCAGCGGATGCGAGGCGCTGCGGAACGGCATGAGGAGTGCGGAGGCTGGGTCCGTCGAGGGGACTGGCGGCGCTCACGGCTCCGGCTGTACCGAGCAACATCCACGCCAACCGTACCGCTTTCATCCCGACTCCCAGGCAAGGGATCGGACCACGGTGCTCTTGTCATGTCAAGAGCATACCGAGATTCGACATCATCTATGTCCCCACTCCCATGGTGAGACCGCTGGCACACATCTCAGGTTGCATGGATCCAGACACACCAGCGCCGCGGATCCATTCATGGGATGCCGCGGCGCTGGAATCGATGATGTCTTGCGGGATTCTGCCCGCCCAGGGCTCACCCGCTAGCGTCGCCCGCTAGGGGGTGCGCTTGTGCTTCAGCCCCTTCCGGTTGACGACCTTCATGCGGCCGCCAGCCTTGCGGACCTTGAGGAATCCGCCCTTGCGGAGACGCACCTTGCGATGCTTGGCCTTGAGCTTGGCGCGCAGACGGGCGGAACGGTTGGCGGCCATGGGGCCTCTCCTCGCCGCGCACAGCGGCATCATCGTATGGATTCCGAAGGGGGTCCCCGGATGGGGGACAACCCGGCGCGTTTAGCGCATGCCGGCCAGGGCATCAACCGTGACTCTGAACAGGACACCGGTTTTCATCCACGCTAAGAGGCGGCATGCGACGCGCCGGCATCCTCCTCCATCCCACGAGCCTTCCCGGGGCTGGTCCTTGCGGCACCCTGGGCAGCGCTGCCCACGGGTTCCTCGACTGGCTCCAGCTCGCCGGCTGCACCCTTTGGCAGGTGCTGCCCCTCAACCCCACCGGTGGCGGCTTCTCCCCGTACGACAGTCCCGGCTCGCATGCCCTGGGCACCCATCTCGTCTGCCTCGAGGGCCTCGTCCGCGACGGACTGCTCACAGCCCCTGAGCTGACCGGGCGACCGGACAGGCCCCACCGCGCTGACCCCAGCGCCGTGGCTTCCTGGCACACCCCGCTGGTGCGACTCGCCGCCGCACGCCTTGCGCAGACCGATCCCGCGGCCCTCACCGCGTTCGTGGAAGACAACCCGTGGGTGACCGATTGGGCCTTGTTCGAGGTGTTGCGGGAGCGACATCCCGGTGATGGCTGGTGGGACTTTCCCCCAGCCCTTCGCGATGCCAAGCCAGAGGCGGTAGCCGCTGCACGGGCATCACACAGCTCAGCCATCGCGGTACACGTGGCGGCCCAGGTGTTGGTTCGTCGTCAGTGGGAGGCCCTGCGCATCGCCGCCCACGCACGGGGCATCCGCATCGTCGGCGACCTGCCCATCTTCGTGTCGGGCGCCGGCGCGGACACCTGGCTCGAGCGACATCTGTTTCGCTATGCACGCACCGCCCAGGGTCTCTGGCAGGCCGACCCCGTCGCCGGCGTGCCCCCCGACTACTTCGCGCCCGAAGGTCAGTGCTGGGGCAACCCCCTGTACGACTGGCCAGCCCATGCCGCCTCGGGCTTCGGGTGGTGGACCGAGCGCTTCCGGGCCACCTTCGCCGTGGTGGACGCCGTGCGTGTCGACCACTTCCGCGGCTTCGCCGCCGCCTGGGAGATCCCACGCAGCGCCGACGGCGACGCGCGCCGTGGCAGCTGGGAGCCGGGGCCCGGCCGCGCACTCTTCGACGCAGTGCGCGCCGAGCTCGGCCCCCTCGGCATCGTCGCCGAAGACCTCGGCCACATCACCCCGGACGTCGAAGCGCTTCGCGACGGCCTCGGTGTGCCGGGCATGAAGGTGCTCCAGTTCGCCTTCGGCGGGAGCAACGACCACGCCTTCCTCCCCCACACGTGGACCCACCCCCGCTGGGTGGCCTACAC